>SKZY01000181.1 GCA_007127095.1 Planctomycetaceae bacterium | reverse complement strand
TCAACAAGGCTGTCGCCGGTTGTGTGATGGCGAATGAACGGCCGAGTAATCGGATGTTCGATGTCGGCAGCAACTGGCAACTCCGCGGCGAGTACGACGAACTCGAACGCGTGCTCGACCTCTACCGCGGCGTTACCGTCGACGATATCGGCCGAGTCGCCAAACGCTTTCTCGCCGCACCGATGACCGAAACGCTCGTCGCTGCCGAACCGATTCCGGCCGTCACAGAATAGCCAACGGGTTACGGGATGCTTCCAACGTCCCCCGCGTGACTCCCACGCGGTTGGCCGCCTGCAAGATCCGCCACACTTCACTGCCGTCGATCCGCCCCGCGATCAAATCCCGGTAGGCGCCAATCGTCCGCCGCAGCTCCGCCGCGGTCTCGCCCAGCAATTCAACTCGGATCGCTCCGACGCCCAACGATGCCAGTTCACGGTAAGCCTCGGCTCCGCTCTGCGGCACCGCGTTGTAAAGCGTGTTGCGACAGGCGACGTCGGCGTGCAGCGGATGCTCCATTCCGACCCGGTCGCGCAACTCCACGCCATGGCGGTCGCACGGTCGCCCACAATTCGTCTTGTCGGTCCCGGGCGATAACACCGAACAAAACACACAGTGCTCCATGTGGAACATCGGCATGTGCTGGTGCAAGACGACCTCCAAATCGATCGCCGACATCGACCCGGCAAGCTCCAACAATTGCTCCCGATTGAGGTCATACGAAGCGGTCACTTGGCGGCAACCACGGTCCAACAACCACCGCGCCGACAGCGGGTTGACGACGTTCAGCGAAAAATCGGCAACGACCGGATGCCCCGCGGCATGGAAATAATCGACCGCCGCCAGGTTACGAGCCAAAAAACCGTCGGCGCCATGACGCAGCAAAACCTTCATCAATCCCCGCTCGCCCGGCTTCTGAATCCGCACCGAAGCGATCCACAGCTCACACCCGGCCTGGTGAGCGATCTCCACCGCTTCGCGGTAGAGCCGGATGTCATGAAAGTCGACGTAGATTCGGCCTACTCCCAGCTCCGTGACCGCTCGCACCTGCTCAAGCGTCCGACAGAGCACCCGCAAATCGGTCCCGAGGTCCGCTTCGCTTGTCTCGGAACTCGCTCCCGATGCATGAGTCGCTCTCGGGCCCGCTACCAAGGCTTCGGCCGACAACCGATCGAGCGCGGTCGTATCGACCTGCCGAGGCGTGGGGATCGACAATCGGTCGAGCAACCGAGCCACGGCATCGCGTCGGACCGCGTTGATGACACTGGCAGGCACCATCGGATTGCCGTCGAGCTGACAATGAAATTGACCGATGCTCAGTGGAGTATCACCGAGGCGATCGAGTTGTTCGCGCAGCGATTCCGCCGTCGCGGGCCGGTTCCGTGCCGGTTCCAGCGGCGCATCGCTACAGGCGGTCACGGCTACTGCACCACACCTGAACGTCAGCGACAACGCTTCGCCGGCGCGGGCGAGCACATTCACCTCAACTCCGGTCTTGCGAACCGGATCGGCTGATTGAAACGTCCTCCGCAGACGCCGATTCAATGCCGGATCATCGCTCTTCCAGACCCGCGCTCCTAACGCGACCTTCCGCATATCGACCGCATCTCGGCCAAACTCCAACTCCACGTCACCCGCCTCGACACCATCATCGACGGGCCGTCCCGACTTCCAAATGCCATAGATCCGGCCACCTTGTTGATGGCCGCCGGCGCGGTCGCCGTCGAACGCCAAACCGTCGCCCCGAGCGATTCTGCCGGTCAAACCGACCGTCACCCGACCACCTTCGATAGCGACCACTTCACCGACCGCCACACCCCGTTTGGACGATTCGGTCGCCGGGACCAACCGCTTATGGTTATTCCCCTCCAGCCATCCCGGGGTGAACCCTCGCGAAAAGGACATCTCCATCTCGCTGACATCGGAATCGGAGATCCCCAATGGGTGTCCGGCGACCGCATTGTCGATTGCCCGGCGATAGTGAGCGGTGATATTTGCGACGTACTCGGGAGTCTTCAACCGACCCTCGATCTTCAGCGAACAGACCCCCGCATCGATCAATTCCGGGATCAACGCATAACCGGCCAAATCCTGCGGACTCAGCAGATAGCGGACATCGCCGAGCGGTCGATTCGTACCATCGACCACCAACTCGTAAGGCAGCCGGCAGGCCTGGGCGCACTGCCCGCGATTGGCGCTGCGGCCGCCAAGCGATTCGCTGGTCAAGCACTGACCCGAGTAGGCGACACAGAGTGCCCCATGGATGAACGTTTCCAGCGGCATCTCGGTGTGGTGCGCGATCTTGCGGATCTCGGCGACCGACAATTCGCGGGCCAAGACGACGCGGCGAACACCCAAGTCGGTTGCCGCCGCGATTGTCTCGGCACACGTCATCGTCATCTGTGTCGAAGCGTGAATGTCGAGGTCGGGGCAGATCTGCCGTGCCAACCTCGCCACACCGATGTCCTGCACCAAAATTGCGTCCACCCCAGCCGCCGCGATTTTGCTGATCGCATCAGCGATCCGTCGCAACTCACTGGCGAAGACCAACGTGTTCAGCGTCACATACCCTTTGACGCCACGGCGGCGCAACGTCGCCATCAACTCGTCGAGATTTTCCAGCGAAAAATTCTTCGCCCGTGCCCGAGCGTTGAAACCGGTGTCCAAACCGAAGTAGACCGCATCGGCCCCATTCTCGATCGCCGCCGTGACACACGTCCAATCACCCGCCGGAGCGAGCAATTCGGGAGCCGCCCTCGGGGTCGGGTCGGCATCACTGGCGGTTGCCAGTCGGATCAAGCTGTCGGGCACGGAACAGAACCAGTTGCGAAGGCGGTTGCGGAGGACATCAGACGTCAATTCCATCACGAATGCCGGGAAAAAAATAGTCCCCAATCCGTGTTGCCAAGCAAGTCGACTTTGCTACAATCGCAAACCGAATTGAAAACACGCCTCCGTAGCTCAGTTGGTAGAGCAAGGGACTCTTAATCCCTGGGTCCAAGGTTCGAGTCCTTGCGGGGGTACTTGACTACCGGTAGCCAAAAAAATCCGGGTTGTTTTGACCCACGTCCCTCGCGATGGGGTGGCGGGTTCGATAGCACCGGACCAATGGTCATCGGTGACTTGTATGTAATTCTCCACCTCACCGTCTCCCGGTTGGCGTCAGCCAGCCGCAAGGTCAGAACCTCGGGCGGGCACCGCAGCCCACGCCAGCGGGACAGTGTGAAGATCAGCCGCCAATCGGCATCAGGGCAGGTCGCTAGCACATTGCTCGGCTACGATGAACCTGTGGCCGAAGCACGGGACACGCTACTCCGGCTCCCTTCTACCCCGGCTCTGCGGGGAGAGGGCTGGGGATGAGGGGCCGCCGGCCACCATGCGTTCCGTCTCATTGAAGTATCGGTCGCCACCACTCATCGCAGAGGTCTCCCGGTTTGCGCCTCGAGGTGCTGAGTCCCTTGAAGTTCCACGATCGGTCCCGTCGAATCACCGATCGTTGCCATTTGATTGAATTAATGGCAGCCCATCAGCCCGTCTACTTTCAGCCGATTCGAAACGGCAACCCTATCCCGGCGTCGACCAAAAACGATTCGGCTCCCGCTTACTCCGAGCCGCGAAGCTGGCGACCGGAAGTAGCCGCGGTTGAGCGCAGGCTCGCTTTGCGAGTCAAGCGTAACCCGGGGTAAAAGAACCATGACGATCGGCGACGAGCAAACGATTCACCACATCACTCGATTCAACCGAGTCGCAACCGGTAGCACCGACGACGTTGCTGGCGCGACCGGCAGCCCGTATCCGTTGGATTGCGACTCGGCAGGATTGATTGGGTTTGAGAAT
>SKZY01000374.1 GCA_007127095.1 Planctomycetaceae bacterium | reverse complement strand
CACGGAGTCTGCGTCGATGCGAAAGGAAATGTCTATATCGGCGACAGCGAAACCTATCGAGTGCGGGTGCTGAAGGTCGACTGAACCGCCTTGGGGAAAAAGGGGGCCCTACCGGGTATGCTGGTTCCCGCTCACGCCGATGCTACTCAGGGTGGCACGCCGACATTCTTAGGGTGGCACGCCCAGAGCCGCGGAGGCGATGGGCGTGGGCATCGACTGTTCCAGCTGCGGTTACGTTGCTGTCCACGCCCTTCGTACCTCAGGGCGTGTCACCCGAAAGCATTTCAGATGAATGGGGAAAAAGGGGTCAGGACCGTTACGCCGCGATCGCCCCCTTGGGGCCGCGGAGGTTGAACAGCCCGAAGATTTCCTGGCGGCTCAGCCCGACCGATCCGGGGGCCCGCGAATCGGCGAACAGTTCGTCGAACATTTCGCGTTTCTGGTCGAGCACCGTGGCGATTCGTTGTTCGATCGTCCCGGTCATCAACATCCGTGTGACGGTCACACTGCCGGCGGCTCCGATGCGGTGGGCGCGGTTGATCGCCTGGTCCTCGATCGCCGGGTTCCACCAGCGGTCGAACAGGAAGACATAGCGGCAGAACTGCAGGTTCAAACCGACACTGCCGGCCCCGTAGCTCATCATGATCACGTGTTTGGACGGGTCTTCCTTGAACTGTTGGATCACCCCCTCACGTTGTTTGTGTGGGATTCGGCCGTGATATTCCAGCGTCCCAAAGCGTTCCAAGGCCGGTCGCATCTGATCGACACTGTCGACCCATTGGCTGAAGATGATCGCCTTTTGCCCGCTCGCCGCGACCTCTTCCATGTCGGCGACGAGTCGTTCGAGTTTCGCGCTGCTACCGGTCGCGGGATCGAAATTGCAGATCTGCTTGAGCCGCAGGACGAGTTCAAAGACGTGCTGGATCGTCAGCTGTTGCTCGAGGTTTTCCAGCTGGACAACCCCTTCGCTTTCGGCCTTTTCGTAGGTCGCCCACTGTTCGGGGGTCAGTTCGAGTTCGGCATCGCGGTAGAGCTTGGGCGGCATGTCCTCCAACACCATGTCTTTGGTCCGCCGCAGCATGTGGTCGCGAGTCGCCTGGGCGATCATCGGCATCGGCATTTCGGGGCGGAGTACCCCCGGCGAGAGGAATTCGAAGATTCCGACGAGGTCTTCCGGTGAGTTTTCCACCGGGGTTCCGGTCAACGCCCATGATCGAGTCCGCGAAATCTGACGGACGATCATGCTGGTCGAGTTGCGTTGATTCTTGATCCGTTGAGCTTCGTCGAGGATCACCAGATCGAAGTGTTGGTCGGGATCGAGCACCGAGTCACGGTCTCGCATCAGCAGTTCGTAATTGGCGATTTTGACTGCGATGTCGGGGCTGGTCCATTGGTATTGACGGGTCGGGGCGGTGCCGCCGATCGCCGCCACCGGGATCTCCGGGGCCCACAGACTGAACTCCCGCAGCCAATTGCTGACCAACGGTTTGGGACAGATCAGCAGGACGCTGCGGACTTCGCCGCTGCACAGCAGCAAGCGGATCGTACTGATCGCCTGCATCGTCTTGCCGAGCCCCATCTCGTCGGCCAAAACGGCAGCGTAGCGAGGAAACAGGAACGCGATCCCGTCGAGTTGGTAGGGGAACGGGTCGAAGGGAAAATCGAGTTGTTCGCTGCCGACCAACAGTTCGAGCGGCGGTTGCAGCATGTAGAACAGCCGGTCTTCGATCTTGACCACATCGGCAGGCGGGCGAATCCGAGTCAATTTCTCGGGTTTGGGACGCCGCGGTGGCACGGCCGGCGGAGCACTGCTGGCCCCGCTACCGCCCGCTCCGCCGCTTCCCCCGTCGTCGGTACCGGTCGTTGCCGGACCGGTCGCCGGCTGGCCGGAGCGATTGCGAAACACGGTGACACCGCCGCCGGCACGGGGGAATTGGTAGCCGACCGACTTGATTTCGAGCGGTTTGAGTCGGATCGGCAACGCCTTTGGCCGGATCGGATCGGTCACCAAGTTGAATGCCTTGGCAGGTTTCAACGCGGCATCGGCGACCGTAGCCGCGGCATCGATCTCGATCTGAATCCCGTCGAGCATCTCTCGTCATCCCATCGAGTTTGATAGTAGCCGGAAAAAGGGGTCAGGCCTCTTTTGTGCGAAGCACCCGAAGGGCGAGTTCCTCGCAAAAGAGGCCTGCCCCCTTTTTCACTTCGTTTTAGGCGGCCGAGCGGGCGCGGGCGACCTGCTTTTGGGCTTCACCGATCGCTTCGCGGATCCGGCCGAACGGTTCGGTCAGGTCGGGCAGATTGGCCAGCCGCTGAATCGTCTGACGTACTTCATCGGCGCGTTCGATGGCAACGCGGATCTGCGAGCCGGCGAACTCGATTTCGTCGTAGCCGGGCAGCATATCGGCGGTGATCGGCCCCTCGTCGGTTTCGGCCGCCTCGCAGACCAAAGCTAGCGGGCAGGGAGCGTGACCGTCGAGCTGCAGCGCCTCGGGCTGATCGCAGCAGACCAACAGCGGCGTGTTGCGGCAGCGGCTGAGCAGCAGCGAACCGATCGCGTCGCCGATCAGGTAATCCCGCAGCGTCGCTCCGTAGAGAATTTCGTGAGCCCGTGAGGGCCGGATCGGCAAAGTACACTGAAACTCGAGCGGTCTACCGCCGCCATTGAGAACCAGCAAACCTCCGGTCCAGCCGGTGAACTCCGATTGTTCCACGGTGTAAAAGCCGATCGCTGGCTCCGCTGCGGCGCCTGATGTCATTCGTGAAGGGGTCCTGAAAGCGTGACTCGGCCGCGGGAGCTCGCCGCGGTCGTGAGAGGAACTGGCTACCGGGTTGCATCGGCGGTTCGGTTGTGCCGACTTTAACGGTCATCGGCCCGCCGGCCAGATCGAGTCGTGATTCGCTGACGGGCCGAGACTTGAGCCGAAGTCGCGATCGCGTTAAGACTTTTTTCTCGGGCAGCGAGCGGCCGCAGTTATACTCGGCGAGTCGTCTTCGTGGCCCGGATCCTCACCATCCGTGTCTTCGCCGTCCGTGCCGCCGCCTTGGGCGGTCAGCATTCCCCGAATCGCATTTTGATCATGGCACAAGAGCACTCCCCCATTTCGTCGGTGTTCCGGATCGACGTTTCGGCCGATACTCAATCCGAAAATATGGACCGGAGCGACGTGATCCAGATCGAATTGCTGCGACAATTGGTGGCCGGTCAGCAGCGTCAGAACGAACTGTTGGCGGAACTCGCGCAGGCGACGGTGGGAATGCACAAGCAGCGGGCGGCGGAATTACAACAGTGGAAAGAAACCAACCCACGGCTGTCGCGAGCCTGTCGCCAGGCTGCCGAATCGCTCAGCCGTGTCCAGACGCAGTTCCTCGAATCGGTCACCGCCGAGGTGATCGACAACGAGGAGCATCTGGTTGACGGCGACTTCATGTTGCACGAGTTTGTGGACCGCTTCGGTCCCCGGATGGCGCATCTGAACGGCGTGTTGCAGGTGTTGGCGCAACTCGGCGATTCCGGACCGGCGGCAAAAAGCTCGGTATAGAGAATGGCGGCGGGGAGTCACCGTCGGCTGATTTCCGCCCCCGGCCTCAGGCTCGTACGCGATGAAATCGACTGCTTCGGTCCTCTCGGCATTCCTCAATAACGGCCGCCAACAACGCAATCTGCGAGTATTGGCTTGGCTGTTGCTACTGTTCCTGATCCTGTTGATCGGCTTCAGTTCCATCTTCCAGTGGCTGATGAAACTCGAAGGGCAGTCGCACTCCTGGCCGACGGCGATCTACTGGACGTTCGTCGTGATGTCGACGCTCGGCTTCGGCGACATCACCTTCGAATCGGATGT
>SKZY01000410.1 GCA_007127095.1 Planctomycetaceae bacterium | reverse complement strand
TTGCCCCGCCGAGCCATGTTCGATTCTACCCACCCGGCGGCGGATGTTGCCGCCCGCTCGATGACGAAGCCACCCGCTGATTCCGTGCTGTTAACGTGTCGCTGGCGGTTATTGTTCGCTGGCGTCTTGGTCACCATCCCGCTCGTATTCGCCTCCAGCCGACTCGCGGCCGAGAACTTTTCTGGGACGACCGTTACCGGCGAGACGATTGGCGACCGGACGACGGCGACCGCAGCCTCCCCCTATCGTTGGCCGCAGTTCCGCGGTGGCTCATGGGATGGGCAAGCTGCCGCCGACGCCGACATCCCGCTTCATTGGAGCGAGACCGAGAATGTACGTTGGAAATTACCGTTGGAATTGCGAGGTTGGTCGTCGCCGGCGGTTTGGGGTGATACGGCCGTGCTGACCGAAGCGACCGCGGACGGGACCGAGATGTTTGTCATCGCGATCGATCTCGATCGGGGGGCGATCCGTTGGCGGAAAAAGGTCTTCGAAAATACCGAAGTTGAAGAAGCGCACATCATGAACAGCTACGCCTCGCCGAGCCCGGTTACCGACGGGAAACGGGTGTGGGTTCACTTCGGCAGCTACGGCACGGCCTGCCTCGATCTGGCCAGCGGTGATCCGATTTGGCAGCGTCGCGACCTGCCTTGTGCTCATCACCGCGGTCCCGGCAGTTCGCCGCTGCTCGACGATGCCGGTCGGCTGTTTATCCATTTCGACGGTTTCGACGTGCAATACATCGTCGCCTTGTCGGCCGACACCGGGGAAACGATTTGGCGGCGGGATCGCGACATCGAGTATGGGACTCGGGACGGCGATCAAATGAAGGCTTACAGCACGCCTCGGATGATCACCGTCGAGGGTGAGAGCCAACTGATCAGCCCGACCAGCAAGGCGACGATCGCCTATCGGCCCGACAGTGGTGAAGAAATTTGGCGAGTCGTCTACAACGAATTCTCGGCTACTGCGCAACCGTTGTTCGACGGCCAGACGGTCTATGTGTCGACCGGTTTTGGCAAGGCCCACCTGTTGGCGATCGACCCGACCGGTCAGGGCGACGTAACCGATACACATATTCTCTGGGACGTCGGTCGGGGGATCGGCAGCAAACCGACGCCACTGCTGCTCGACGGCTTGATTTTTAACGTCCATGACGCCGGAGTTGCTAGTTGCCTCGATGCCGCGACTGGCGAAACGCAGTGGACTCACCGTTTCGGTGGCATGTTCAGCGCCTCGGTGCTAGGGGCTGGCGGCCATGTTTACTGGTTCGACCATGACGGCGTCTGCCACGTCACTCGAGCGACTGCCGAGTTTGAACTGGTCGCCGAAAACCGGCTCGATGACGGTTGTATGGCCTCACCGGTGCCGCTCAGCGACTCATTGCTGGTTCGCACCCGAACGGCGCTCTATCGGATCGGGACACCGTGACCACGACGGCCGTTTCAAAGTCGCGATTTGGCGTTGCAACGAAAAGGCGGAGCGGTAAACTAGCCGCTTAGACGTTTACGATCATGACGGAATGAAAGACCTTATGACGATTTCGAAAGAAAAGAAGGCGGCTGTGGTCGCCGAGCACCGCAAGGACGACAGCGACACCGGGTCGCCCGAGGTGCAGATCGCGATCCTGACGGAGCGGATCACCGGTTTGACCGAGCACATGCGGACTCATCGGCGTGATTTCGCTTCCCGACGTGGATTGCTCGGTTTGGTCAGTCGCCGTCGGCGACTGCTCGATTACGTGCGGCGTCACGACCCGCAGCGGTATCTGGACATCATCGGTGCCTTGGGCATCCGTAAGTGATCGCGTTGGGGTTCGCGGCGACCGCTCACTTTTGAGTGGTCGCTTGTCTTGTCGGCCCCCCGTCGAAGTGCCGCCGGATCGGATAAATTCCGAGGCGACGGCGGTTTTGGTTGGCGGCTTGGCCACGAGCTAACGGATTTTCCGCTGTGCTAATTTCTCGGTTCTCCCCGCCGGTCACTCTGAGCCGGGTAATCGACGGCGGTTCGCCGTCTGCGGGGGTTGAACGGTTTGTCGCCGATCGTTTCGGCAGACACTCCCTCGTCGCGGTCGCGAACCGATGCGGCTGGAGACGTTTGCACATTTTGCAGGCTGATGCGGCGTCGTTCGCCGTGAATCGGCTGGCTCCGTGCTGCGGTTCTTACGGATCGGCGGCTGGATTTCGGATTCAGTAGAGTTCGGATTGATTGGATTGTTGTTAACGGTTGGAAGAAGGAAAAGAGTAAAGTGACTCAGCAAAAAATTAGAGTAGAAAAGAAGATCGGCAATTTGGTGTTGTCGTTTGAGACCGGCCAATTGGCCAAGCAGGCTGCTGCTTGTATCGTCGCCCAGTACGGCGACACGGTGGTGATCACCGCGGTGGCGACCGGATCGCCGCGACCGGGAATCGATTTTTTCCCGCTGATGTGTGATTACCGCGAGCGGATGGCCGCCGCGGGCAAGTTCCCCGGCGGTTTCCTCAAGCGTGAGGGGCGTCCGAGCACCAAAGAAACGCTTTCCAGCCGGTTGATGGACCGGCCGATCCGCCCGTTGTTCCCCAAAGGGTTCAACGACGAAGTCCAGATTCAATCGTTCGTCGCTTCGAGCGATTTGCAGTCCGACGGAGACGTGCTGGCGATGAACGGTGCCGCCACGGCACTGCATATCAGCAGCCTGCCGTTCCTGGGGCCGATCGCTTCGGTTCGGATCGGTAAGGTCGACGGAAAATTGCTCGCCTTTCCGACCCATTCGGATTTGGAAAGCAGCGAACTCGACATGCTGGTCAGCGGTTCGAAGTCGCAGGTCGCGATGATCGAAGGCTTCGCGCAAGAAATGCCCGAAGATGAAATGTTGGAAGCGATCCAGTTCGCCCATGCCGCGATCCGTGACGTGATCGAACTGCAGGAAGAGCTGTATCGAAAAATCAATCCGGTCAAGAGGGAGTTCGTGCCGCCAGCCGATGACGGTCTGGTGCAGCGATTGACCGACGCGTATTACAACGAGTTTAAGGTCGCTAAGCAGACGGTGGGCAAAGCCGAACGCGCCGCGGCCGTCCGTGCGCTCAAAGATCGGGCGCGTGAAGAGATCATCCCCGACCCCGACGTTCCCGGAGCGATCACGCCGGAACGCTTCAAGTCCGCCTGGCATGACCTCGAAGAAGAACTGGTCCGCGACCTGATTTTGGCCGGTACCCGCCCCGACGGTCGTGACAACAAGAGTCTGCGGCCGATCTATTGCGAAACCGACCTGTTGCCCCGGGTCCACGGTTCCGCTTTGTTCCAGCGTGGCGAAACCCAGGCGTTGATCACGGTCACACTCGGCACCGCCCGCGACGAACAACGGGTCGATGGGTTGCAGGACGAGTTCAGCAAGAAGTTCATGCTGGACTACAACTTCCCCTCGTTCTCGGTCGGTGAGTGCCGCCCGATTCGAGGCCCGGGACGACGCGAGATCGGCCACGGGATGCTGGCCGAGCGGAGCGTTTCGCCCGTACTCCCGTCGCCCGAAGAGTTCCCCTACACGATCCGTGTGATCAGTGACATCCTGGAATCGAACGGCAGCAGTTCGATGGCCAGTGTCTGTGGCGCCACGCTCGGCCTGATGGCCGCCGGCGTGCCGATCAGCAATCCCGTCGCCGGGATCTCGATCGGCCTGGTCCGCAAGTCGGAAGACAATTGGTGTTTGTTGACCGATATCCTCGGCGACGAAGACCACTTCGGCGACATGGACTTCAAGATCGCCGGTACCCAAAACGGGATCACCGGTATCCAGCTCGACTTGAAGGTCACCGGGATCAGTGAAGACATCATCCGTGCCACGCTGAAGCAGTCTCGCGAAACGCGGATCGAAATCTTGAAAAAGATGTTGACCACGATCCCGCGGCCGCGCCGTGAAACCGCGCCGACAGCCCCCCGGTTGCTCCGTACCAAGATCGCCTCGGACAAGATCGGTGCCCTGATCGGACCGGGCGGAAAGAACATCCGTGGGATCCAGGAAAAGACCGGTTGTGTAATCGAAGTCGATGATGACGGTACCGTCCTGATCGCCAGCAACAATCGCGATGCCGCCGCCGAAGCGATGCGGCAGGTCGAAGCCTGCACCGCGACGGTCCAGATCGGCAAGATTTACGACGGCATCGTCAGTAGCGTCAAGGATTTTGGTGCGTTCGTTGAAATCCTGCCCGGCCGCGACGGCCTGGTCCACATCAGCGAATTGTCGACCGGTTATATCAGCAGCATCGACAAGGTTCTCGTGGTCGGTGACCCGATGAAGGTGTTGGTGGTCGATGTCGATGAGCATGACCGCGTCAAGCTCAGCCGTCGTCGGGCCCTGGAAGAACTCGGCCTGGAAGACGAAATGGCCGCGTTGACTTCCGAAGATGACCGTGGCGGTGACCGTGGCGATCGGGGTGACCGCGGCGGTGACGATCGACCGCGGCGCGGCGGGCGTGGCGGCCGCGGTCGTAGCGACCGGGGTGGCGACCGGCCTCGCGATTGATCCGAACGCCGCCCGCCTGTAGTCAACGGCGGCCATCTGAGGTCAACGCCCGACCTGAAAACGTCGGCTGAATCGGACTGGTGAGGAGCCGTGCATTCTTTTACGATGCCGGCTTCGCACCGGGACTGAAAAAAGGATTCGACCTCGGATTATCAAAGATCAATATTGTGCGTCCCCAACCGGCTGACATCGTTCGGCGGGCGGGTCCGGTACGGTGGTTTAAGGAGATCAGCACTTTGCCGATATCGATGGGGTTCGTTATGACAGAGGACACCATCCTCGTTCGCAAAATTCTGCTTGCCGTGGAGGAGTCTCCGGCGTTCTTTCCCGAGATCCGCAGGCGGGCCGAGTTCGTGCCGGTCCAGGAGAAGTTCGACCGTCAATTCTGGCTGATGGTCGATGCCGGGTTGCTCAGCCCGGTCCGCGGTGTCGACGACTTGGATTTCGATTCCACACCACCCAATCCTTCTCCTCTGGAGATTACGTACAAGGGGAGACGGTTTTTGCGTCTGTCTCGCGAACCCGCGGTGTGGGATCGTGCGAACGACATGGCCAATGCGGTCGGCAGTATGTCATTGCACCTGTTCATCGCGATGATGGAATCGCTCGGCTCGAAGCTCTCAAAGGGCGAGGCCGGTTTAAGTCAGTGAATCAGCATTCGGTGTCGGCGCCGCGAGGAAACTCATGCGGGGTCGTTGGCGCGGTCGCGACGGCGGAGTCGTTCGCGGCGTTGCTCGGCGGCGAGCTTGACGTTCTCGGGCAACCCCGGGGTGGCTAAGACTTGGGTCAGGTCGACAGCCGCCTTGTCATGTTGGTCGATCGCGGAATAGGCGAGTGCTCGGTTATAAAGCGCCATCGCCATCACATCGCTGGATGGATCCAGCGATTGAATCGCTGCAGTATAATCGACGATGGCACCGGGATAATCCTTCCGTTTCGCCCTGGCCATACCGCTGCGATAGCGATAGAGGCCCCGCTCTCGGCTCGAAAACAAGCCCTTCACTAAATTGAGTAAACTCATCTTATCTCGGTTCGAATGGGGGCGTGCTGAGGCCGCGGCTTGCCGTGGGCGGCAGGGCGGTCGATCGGCTGGCTATTCGTAGGCGCTTTCGAGTGCCCCGAGCACCGAAGCGTTATCACCACAGATCGAGTACTCGATCTGATAGTGGTCGCGAAAGCCATCGAGTGCATGGTCGTGATACGATTTGCGGGCGAGGTCGAGATAACGTGTCCTCAGTGCGGGCGTCATTTCGCAGATGCCGCCGCCGATCACTTGCATGTCATGGTCGCCGATGTAGTTGACCATTAGCAACACCATGCCGAGGGCTCGCGCCTGGTCATCGAGCAATTCGAGGGCCAGCGGGTCCTCCGCGGCGGCCAATTCGCGTAGCCGTTTGGCTTTTTCTTTCGCCGAATCGTCACTGTCATTGAGCGGATGCGATTTCCACTCCGGAAGCGATAACCGGTAGTCGAGTTGATAGGCCAAGGCCGACAGTGAGACAGCTGACTCGGCGGCCGAAACGGTGTTACCGACCTGGAACCGGCGATCGTGCTCGTAGCGAAAAGCGTGTTCGGGAAGGAGCAGGTGACCCGCGTGACCGGCCCGCCCGTTGGCGCCACGGACGACACGACCGTCGCGGACTTCGCCACCGCCCAGCCCCGTACCGACGGCCAAGAAGAATAGCGAATCGAGCGAAGCCGGTTCGGCCGGTAGGTCGGTGAGGTGAGGCGAATCACCGACCCGGACATGGAGACGGCCGGTCCGGACGGCGAACTCACCCAGTGCCGCCGCCTGGCCATCACCGATGTAAGTCACCTTGGTCGCGTGGGCCCGCGCCTGGATTCGTTCTTCCAAGCCGCGGCGGAGCGGGAAGTTTCGCCACTGCGGCGCGGCGAGGTTCGGGCTGGGCATCAAAACGCCATCGAAAGTCGCTGGTCCGGGCGACGCCAAGCCGATTGTCACCACGTCATCGAACGTGGCGGCGAGCGGCCGCAGCAACTCCTCGAGCTGATTCACGAGATCGGTAATGACCGCTTCGGGGCCGACCTGCGAACGGGTCGGGAACTGATCCGATAGGGTGACCAACCGACGGTTGTGAGCCCCGATCGCGACCGTCGATGTGGTCCCTCCGATGTCAATTCCGACATAAAACGGCATCCTAGCAGCCTCTCGAACGATGGTAGAAGCGGAACCGGCGTCGACCCACGCCAGCTTGTTTAATGCTTATCGGCAGTGATACCGGGCCAATCATCGGTCCGGAACGGGGTCAGTGGCAGGTCGTCATTGCTGTAGAGGTTACACACCGGGTTGTCGGCCCAGGCGTAGCGAACCGCCTTCGGTTCGGGAACCGCCTCGGCGGAGACCTCGATCCGACCGTCTCGGAGGATCACCGCTTGGGCGTGATGAAACACGCGATCGGCCCCGGCGATCGTGAAGCCGACCGGGGTCGCGATATCGAACGGTCGCCAACCGCTGGCGGCATGCTGGAAGCTCAACACCGCCCGATCGTCGCGGACTTCGAGCGATTCGAAACGGGGGCTGCGGTGAGCGATGTCGAAGCCATATTCGTTGGCCAGCGCCCAGCGGGCCAAACGCATCCCGACATCGACCTTATTTCGCGGGTGAATGTCTTTCGCTTCGCCAAGATCGATGATCACCGCTTCGCCGGTGTGCGGCAATCGGTCCATTGTCATCGTCTGGGCTTCCCGCAGCTCGGCCCAGCTGCTGTCACCGGGCTCGGCGACCTCGGGACGGAAATCGGCTAGCTGTACCCAATAAAACGGAAAGTCGCCTTGTTTCCACTCGTCGCGCCAGTTCTGAATCATCAGCGGGAACAGTTCGCGGTATTGATAGGCTCGACCAGCGTTGCTCTCGCCCTGGTACCAGATCGCGCCGCGGATGCCAAAGCCGAGATGCGACTTGAGTACCCCGTTGTAGATATTCGCCGGACGTGAATTTCCCCGCATCAGTTTGCTGAGGTTATTGTGCGCCATCTCCTCCGCCGGGGTACGATTCGACTTGGCAGCGAGTTCTTCGAACCGGCTTTCGTTGGTCCGCCAACGGTCCAACAGCGGCTTCATCGAATCGGTCTCGGCGAGCACGTCGCGGTTGATCCAAGCTTCGCAAGCCGATCCGCCCCAGGCGTTGTTGATCATGCCGACGGGAACGTGAAGCGTCTGCTGAAGCTGGCGAGCGAAGAAATAGCCGACGGCCGAAAAATCACCGACGGTCTCGGGCGAGCAGACGAGCCAAGGACGGTCGTGAGTCCAGATCGCCTCTTGGGTACCGACTTGGGGGAAATTGATCATCCGGATCATCGGCGTTTGGGCCGCCGCAGCGACCAACTCCGCGTTCTCGGACTGGGCGACCCGCCAAGCCATGTTCGATTGACCCGAGCAGACCCAAACCTCACCGACGAGGACGTCGTCGAGGCGGATTTCGTTTTCGCCGCGGATCACCATTTCCAACGGTTCGGCGGTGGCAGCTAACGGGTCGAGCGTCACTCGCCAATCACCCTGGTCATCAGCGGATACCGAATGGCTCTGCCCGGCGATCTCGACCTGGACCGATTCACCCGCCGAGGCTCGCCCCCAAACCGGATTCGGCTGGTCGCGTTGCAGGACCATATGGTTGCCAAAGATGTTGGGAACGCTGACTTCAGCCGTCGCTGGCGAGCCCGCGAAAAAGACGAACAGCAGCAGCCAGATCAAAGTCGGGCAGCCACAATTCGGGCGGACGCGGATGCCGCGGTTGGCGACGGGCAAATCGCGTCGGCACCGAGCAAGCCGTCGCGATGAGGGCTGGAAAAGCTGTGTCATGGAGATGCCGTGAGGGGGAATTCGAAGAAACCGTGATGTTCGAACCAAGGAGCGATAACCGGCCCCAGCGGCCGGTAGTGGCGTTTCAAGCCACGACGTGGTCGCTCCGCCGAGTATACAGCGAACCGCAGCGGCCGATGGTTGATGTTGACCCACAGGAATCGGATTCGCTACTCCCCAACCATCTCCCCCTCCCACTCAACACACAATTGGAGTTTGGTCATGGTTCGAAACGTCCCACCGTCGGTTCGCTTGGCGACCTGGGTCGGTTTGGTGCTGTTGGTCGGTTGCGGCAAATCGACGCCGGACACCGACGAGTCTGCCTCGTCGCCCCGCCCAGCAGCGGCAACCTCGGCGGTCGCGGCCGGCGAATCGGCCCCTAACATCGACACGGCGAACGACACCGTGGCGCAATTTCTCGACGCCATCCGCCGCGGTGGAGACACCGGTGGGGCGCACTCATTGTTGACCCAAACCGCCGCGTCGGTCCTGGAAAGCCTCGGCCGGACGGTACAGCCGATCGGGTCGCCCGACGCCACCTTTGACGTCACACGGAGCGAAGCGGTCGAAGAACATCCCAACATGGCGCTGGTCCACAGCACCTGGAGCGAACCGAACGGCGATGGCACTGCGGAATCGTATGAGGTCGTCTGGGCGGTGCAGTGGGAGCGGCAAGCGTGGAAGATCTCAGGCCTGGCGATGGGGCTGGACGCCGAACAACCGCCGATGATCGTCGATTTCGAGGATCACGCTCAAATGGCTGCGTTATTCCGCGGTGAAGCTGAAGCCGAAGTTGCCGCCGAAGCGACGACCGGCGAGACGCAGCGGACCGCAGAGGCGGGACAATCCGAACCATCCGCAGGAACCTTCTGATCGGACGCCCCGTCGCTAACTCTCCGTCTGTGGGGTGAAGTTTTTCCTCCCTGGCGATTGACAGGCAAACCGCCCAAGGTACGCTATCCGTGAAGTCTGCGTGTCCGGCAATCTTTAGCTAGCCTTCCAGGGCTTCGCGAAAGGATGAGTTGGCGTCGCTAACAAGGTGTTCTTGTTCGCGATACGTATCTGGCCCTGGGAGCGGGGTGTTGTTGATGGCACAAGGATTGGCAACTTGGTTACCCACACGTATTGGAGAGTTTTGATGAGTCGAAATGTGATTGGTGTTGTGATGGCGTTTGCGTTGCTCGTTGGCGGCGCGATGTTGTCGACCGAATCGGCCGCGATCGCCGGTCACGGTTGTGGCGGCTGCGGTGGCGGATTGTTCGCCAAGCTGAAGGCCTCGCGCGGCTGTGGTGGCCATGTGGCGCACTGCGGTGGTCGAGTGGCGACTTGTGGCGGTCACGCTCACAAGCATTGTGGTGGCGGTTTGTTCGCCAAGCTTCGCGCCCGTCGCGCCGCTGCTTGCTGTGCCCCTGAGCCGACCTGCTGCGCTCCGGAACCGGTCTGCTGCACCCCCGAGCCCGCTTGCTGCACCCCTGAGCCCGCTTGCTGCACCCCCGAGCCCGCTTGCTGCGCCGCTCCTGCCCCCGGTTGCTGCACCGTCGAAGGTGAAGTTGAGCATCACGAAGAGCACGCCGTCGAAGAAGAGGCAGCTGCAAGCTCCAGCGACGCACCGCCCGCTCCCGAAGAAGAGTGAGCTGATTAACGGTGTGACCTCCGGTCGCATCGTGGTCAAACTCCGTTTACGATAACCCCGCGTCGATTTCGATCGACTCGGGGTTTTTCGGTTTTTGGGTTGTTGGGCGTTTGATCCTCTTTCATTCCGCCCCGGCCGATATCACTCGGTAAAGTCGACCACCAGGAGCTCAGCGTGAATCACTGTTTGGGCTCTCACGTGTCGGTCGCCGGTGGCTTGCACCTCGGAGTTCGCCGAGCGGTCGAAGTCGGTTGCCAGTGCTTGCAAGTCTTTACCAAAAACGCCAACGCCTGGCGGGCTAAACCGCTCGACGATGCGGCGGTCGCCTCCTGGCGAGCGGCGTTGGCCGAATCGGGACTGCGGCACCCGATCGCCCATGCCTCGTACCTGATCAATTTAGCGACGCCCGATGATGGGTTGTTCGAAAAGTCGGTCGACGCGTTGGTGGTGGAGTGGCAACGGTGTGAATCACTCGGGATCGAAGGTTTGGTGTTACACCCCGGCGCCTACACCACGTCGGACGAGGCGACCGGGTTAGCCAAGGTCGCCACGGCGATAGCGATGAGTGGGGAACGGGTTTCGCCACGGGTTTGCCGGTTACTCTTGGAAAACACCGCGGGGCAGGGCACGACGCTCGGTTACGATCTTCGTCAGTTGGGTCAGATCATCGCTGCGGTCGACTCATCCTCACCTTCCACGGCGGCCCAGATCGGTGTTTGCCTCGATACCTGCCACGCCTTCGCGGCCGGCTACGCGATCAACACCGCGGCCGGATGGCGAGATTTTTCGCAGCAGGTCGTCGATCACCTGCCTGCCGATAGCGTCCGGGCACTCCACCTGAATGACAGCAAAAAACCACTCGGCAGCCGCGTCGACCGTCACGAACATATCGGCCGGGGGCAGATCGGACCCGACGGATTTCGACTTCTGCTCGCCGACCCGTTCTTCGGCCCGCTGCCGGGTTACCTCGAGACCGAGAAGGGGACCGATCCCGAAACGGGGCTCGACTGGGACCTGATCAACCTGAAGACGCTCCGATCGCTGGCCGACGAAGTTTGAGTCGGCGGCGAGGATCCTGCTGGGGTGATCGCTACCGACCCCGTTTTTCGTTAAGCTTGATAGCAAAGGCGATTTCGCGCCTCCCACCCTTCCTGACAAATCCCTCCGGAGTCGACCCACCATGACCGGTTTACGTTCCTTGACGCTCGCCCTCGGCAGCCTGTTGATCCCCTGTTTATTGGCAAACGGTTTGAACACTTACGCCCAGGACGCCGCCCAACCGCAAGCCGAGCCAGCTGCTGAAACGGCCGCTCAGCCCGATCCCGTCGGTTATTTCCTCGGCTTGTCGGTCGGTCAGCAGATGGCCCAGCAGGGGTTTGAAGCGGGTGATTTTACCGGCGCCGGCTTCGCTGACGGAATCATCGACGCCTTAGCCGGAAATGAGCCGCGGTTGTCGGACGAGCAGATCCAACAGGTCTCGCAACGCATTCAGACGATCCTTGAAACGCGCCAGGAAGAGATGATGGCGGAGAGCCGTAAGGCGGGGGCCGCGAATTTGGAAAAGAGCAAGTTGTTTCTCGAAGAGAACGCCAAGGCCGAAGGCGTTAAATCACTCGCCGGTGGCTTGCAATACAAGGTACTGAGCGAAGGCGACGGAGCATCACCGAAAGCCGAGAACGTGGTCCGGGTCCATTACACCGGCAAGCTGATCGACGGCACCGTCTTCGACAGTTCGATAGAACGCGGTGAGCCGGCCGAGTTCGGCGTCGGCCAAGTGATCGCCGGATGGCAGCAAGCGTTGCAGCAGATGAAGGTCGGCGACAAGTGGATGCTGTTCATCCCGCCGCAACTCGCCTACGGTGCTCAAGGCGCTCCGGGTGGACGGATCGGCCCCAACGAAGCGCTGATCTTCGAAGTCGAACTGCTCGAAATCGTTCAGTAGTCGCTGAGGATCGAGCGGAAAAACAAGTACCAGACACTTTTTCCCGCTGATCGCTTATCCGCCGAGTCGTTCCAGGAATTCTTCTGTCGCCAACGTGTTGACCACGTCGGCTGCGGTCAATCCTGCTCGGCGGGCCTGGAGGATGCCGAATCGGATCACGTCGAGCCCATCGATCGAGTGGGCGTCGGTGTTGATCACGATCGGGATTCCCCACCGCTTGGCTGTCGCCGCATGGACGTCATTGAGATCGAGACGGGCGGGATTGGCGTTGATTTCCAGCCATGTCCCGTACCGCTTGGCCGCCTTCATCACCTCGTCGAGATCGACCTCATACGGTTCTCGGCGATTGATCAGCCGTCCCGTCGGATGGGCGATGCAGTCGACATGACGGTTTTCGATCGCGCCGAGGATCCGCTCGGTGATCTGTTGTCGGCTTTGGCGTTGACCATAATGAACGCTGGCCAGCACCCAATCGGCTTCGGCCAAGCAATCGTCGGGCAGGTCCATCCCGCCCCGTTCGAGGATATCGCACTCGATCCCTTTCAGGATCGTCAGACGCCCGGAGTAGTCGGGCCGGATCCGATCGATCATCCGCCATTGCTCGCGGAGCCGGTCGGGGTCGAGACCGCCGGCCATCGAAACGCGTTGACTGTGATCAGTGATCGCGATGTAGTCCAACCCCCGCTGCACCGCCGCGTCGGCCATTTCACGGATTGTCGCCGTCCCGTCGGTCGCCGAGGTGTGCATGTGCAAGTCGCCACGGACCGCCGTTTGGTCGATTAGGTCAGGCAGTTTGCCGGCTGTGGCCCAAGCGAACTCTTGACGCCCCTCGCGGAGTTCTGGCGGGATCGGCGGCAACCCCACCGAGGCGTAGACATCAGCCTCGCTCTGGCCCGCCACCCGAACCTGATCCGATTCACGAAAGACGCCATATTCGTTCATTTTCAATCCCCGTTCCTGCGCCCGGCGACGGAGTTGGACATTGTGGTCTTTGCTGCCGGTGAAGTACTGCAAGGCGGCGCCGAATTGGTCGTCATCGACCAACCGCAGGTCGACCTGAAAGGCGTTGCCGACCCGGATCGAGACTTTTTTCGCTTCTCCGCGGGCGATCGTTTCGGTCCGCTCGGGGTAGGCTTCGAAGTGATCCATCGCGGCTGCTCGGTCGTCCGCGACGACCAACAGGTCGAGGTCGCCGACGGTCTCTTTGCCACGGCGGTAACTGCCGGCCCACTCCATTTTCCGGATGGTGTCCGATTCCCGCATGTGACGGGTGATCGAGTCGGCGAGTTCGTCGGCCGCGGCCCAGTAAATCCGCTCGTTGGCGGCTTGGGCGATGGCCAACCCATCCAGGATCATCTGTTCGGTCTTGGCGGCGAAGCCTTTCAGCCGGCGAACCTCACCCGCTTCACAAGCTCGGCGTAGCGAAGCGAACGAATCGATCTGCAATTCGCGGTACAGCGTGGCTGCTTTCTTAGCCCCCAAGCCGGGGACTCGGACCATGGCGAGCACCGCCTGGGGGATCTCCTGACGGAGTTCATCGAGCTGCGGCAGGGAACCGGTTTCGATCAATACGCGGGCTTTTTCGGCCAGTGTCGAGCCGATTCCGGGCAGGTCGGCGAGCTGCCGATCGGGATCGGCTAGGATCGTCTCAACCGACTCATCGAGGTCGCGGATGGAATGAGCCCCGGTACGGTAAGCACGGACACGGAACGGGTTCTCACCGCGAAACTCGAGCAAATCGGCCAGTTCATCAAGGGCAGCGGCGATCTTCGTATTGTCCAAATTTCGGTCCTCTCGGTTGGCCGCCCCGCCTCGAGAAGGCTCACTTGGGGGCGGGGCGGGGCAGCGGTCACTTGAGGCATTCACGCG
>SKZY01000417.1 GCA_007127095.1 Planctomycetaceae bacterium | reverse complement strand
GTCGGCGATCAATTCGCCGAGTCTCTCGAGTGCGGCCCAGGCCGAGGGTGTGATGCGAGGGCTGATGGCGGCCGGAAAGGGCCCCAGCGAGCCGCCGTAGAGCCAACGCTGAGAGCGGTTCCGTCGCTCGGTCAGTCCGGCGAACACACCGAGGCGACGGATTTGACGAACGCCGGATCGGAAACGGGCGAAGTAGTTGACTCCGATCACGCGGCCGGGAACCCAGCGTTGGATTACCGATGGATCGCTGTTTTTCGGCCGGTTGGCTGCTTCCAAGCGATCGGAAAGCCGTTGGATCCCACCGCCGCCGGTACCGCCGAGCGGTTTGACCAGCCAATTTTCGGGATCGCTGATCAAGTGAATTTGGCGGCTGTCGACGGGCAAGGTGATCGGGAAATCGATCCCCGCCGCCAAAGCGAGCTCGCCCAGTATCGCCGGCTGACAGAGATCGGCGTAGACGCTTGGCGAGGGAAAGGCGATCAACCGGTCGGGGCGACGGTTGTCGACTTGTGGTGGTATCGCCGGTCGATCGGTAGGCCAGGCGAAGCCACCGGTCGGGACGATTGGCCCAGGAAACCGGTCGATCAGTCGCGCCCAATCGATTCCCGAAGTGATTCGCTGCCAGGAATCCGTGACGGCCAGCAGGTCGGCATCACCGAAGTGATCCAGCGCGGTCACCCGGTATCCGCCCGCCGCGGCGTCTTCTGCGGCGGCTCGGACGGAGCCGCCGACGAGCACGATGTTTCGCTGCCGCTGGTCATCCGCCAGCGGTTGCTGCTCGCTGGCCGGGTGATTCGATGCCGGGGTTCGAGAGGCGGGGGAATTGCGTTCATGACCTGCTCTGGTACCATCTGCGGCAGTTTTGGCCACTCCGGTTACCCCCAACAGAAGAGTATTGGTATGCAGTTTTACATCGGTGAAGCCCTCGCGGGCGACGGCAACGAGATCGCCCACATCGACTTGATGATCGGCAGCAAGGACAGCCCGGTCGGGACCGCCTTTGCCAGCGCTTTGGCGACGCAGACCAAGGGGCACACCAACCTATTGGCCGTGTTGGAACCGAACAAGCCGGTCAAGCCATCGACGGTGATGATCACCAAAGTGACGATGGAAGGCATGAAGCAGGTCATGCAGATGTTCGGCCCTGCCCAAGCCGCCGTCGCCAAGGCGGTCGCCGATTCGGTCGGTGACGGGACGATCCCCAAGGATCAGGGCGAAGAATTGGTCGCCGTCTGCGGCGTGTTCATTCACCCGGCGGCCGAGGATGACCAGAAGATCTACGACTACAACTACGAAGCGACCAAGCAGGCGATCACCAACGCGATGAAGGGTTCGCCGTCGGCCGACGAGATGCTCGGTTTCAAAGATTCCGCATCGCACCCCTTCAAGGGCTTCTGATCCGAAGTCGAATCTGATCCGAAGTCGTCGAGGAACCTGTACATGGCTGCGCCGCCCAAGAAGATCCTGCTGCAACTTGACACCGACGCCGATCCGAGCACGTTCGACGGTGTAGTCGCAGTGGATGCGGGGGTGGACCAGTTGTTCCGCCATGGCGGTGTCACGGCGAAAACCGTGACGCCGCTGGTTCACGGCGCGATGTTTACCCGCGGTGGCGACGACTTGCGCGGCACCGCGATCTTCGTTGGCGGTGGCGACGTCGCGACCGCCGAGCAGGTTTTTACGGCGGTGACCGGCTGTTTTTTTGGGCCGGTGCGGGTGTCGGTGATGCTCGACGCCAACGGCTGCAACACGACCGCCGCGGCTGCGGTGTTGTCGGCCGCCAAGCAGCTCGATTTGGATGGCAAGACGGTCGGCGTGCTCGGTGGTACCGGGCCGGTCGGCCGCCGTGTCGCGGAAATGTCGGCGCTTCGAGGGGCATCCGTCCTGCTCGCCTCACGTGATTTTTCCAGGGCCGAGCAGTCGGTCGCTGCGGTCCGACAACGGCTCGGGGAATCTCCGGTAACGATGGCGGTCGAACCGATCGCGGTTGACGGTCCGGCCGGGCTGACAGAAATGCTGCGGCGTTGCGACGTCGTGATCTCTTGCGGCGCAGCCGGGGTCGAACTGATCGACGCCGATTCGCTGGCCTCAGCCCCCGACTCGCTCCGCGTCGCGATCGATCTGAACGCCGTTCCGCCAGCGGGTATCGCCGGCATCGGTGTCACCGATAAGGCGGTCCAACGCGGCAGTCGGATCGATTACGGCGCGATCGGCGTCGGCGGTTTGAAGATGAAGATTCACCGCCAAGCGCTCAAGGAACTTTTCGACAGCAACGACCGTCTGCTCGACGCCGCCGAGATCCTGGAGATCGGTCAGGCGATCGTCAGCGGCTGAATCGATTTTTGCCGAATCGGTCTGTTCTGAGAGGAAATTAGGGTCGTGCCATAGCGGAAGTCGCCAAGACTTGCGGTCCGTCAGGTAAAAACGGAAACCCTTGGCGAGTTCCTCTGGATACGTGGAGGCCCAGTGCTCGGCGTCATCCATCTCGGGGTGGCACGCCCAGAGCCTCGGGTGGCACGCCCAGAGCCGCTCGGGCGATGGACGTGGGTCCCAGCAACACAGCTGACGCCATCGTGGCTCGTCGACATGCCAAGCAGGGCACGAACATCCGCGGTGTCGCTCACGCCCTTCGTTCCTCAGGGCGTGCCACCCAACGCTGCCTGAGGGCGTGCCACCCGATGCTGCCTCAGCGCGTGCCACCCGATCACCACCCGCCGCCCCAAGTGATTGGTCAGTTCCGCCAATCCTCGGGGTGGCACGCCCAGAGCCTCCGGCGATGGGCGTGGGTCCCAGCAACACAGTCGACGCCATCGTGGCTCGTCGACATGCCAAGCAGGGCGCGAACGCACGGTGTCGCTCACGCCCTTCGTTCCTCAGGGCGTGCCACCCAATACTGCCTCAGGGCGTGCCACCCGATCACCCCCCGCCGCCCCAAGTGATTGGTAGGTTCCGCCAATCCTTGGGGTGGCACGCCCAGAGCCTCCGGCGATGGGCGTGGGTCCCAGCAACACAGCCGACGCCATCGTGGCTCGTCGACATGCCAAGCAGGGCGCGAACATCCGCGGTGTCGCTCACGCCCTTCGTTCCTCAGGGCGTGCCACCCAACGCTGCCTCAGGGCGTGCCACCCGATGCTACCTTAGGGCGTGCCACCCAACGCTGCCTGAGGGCGTGCCACCCGATGCTACCTCAGGGCGTGCCACCCAACGCTACCTCAGGGCGTGCCACCCAATACTACCTCAGGGCGTGCCACCCAATGCTGCCTCAGAGCGTGACGTCCGATGCGCCGTGTTCGCGCGTCGTGGTTCGGAGCGGGTCTGACGATCGGTTAAGATGAGTGACCGCGGTATCACCCGTGCGACTTCATCCCCACCGAGTCCGCCGAATCCGAGAGAGCGATCTGATGAACCTCGATCAACAGCCTCAACCGTCTCGCCGTCAATTCCTGGCCGGCAGTTCCCAGGTCGCCGCGGCTGCTGTCGCTGCATCGTTGCCGGTCGCCCGATCGTTCGCTCAAAGCGAGCGGTCTCGTGAAACTGCGTCGCCGAACGACCGCATCCAGTTGGGCGTGATCGGCATCGGCCCGCGTTGCACCTACGATCTCAAGGCGATGCTGGAGTTCGCCGACGTCCGCTGCGTCGCGATCGCCGACGTCCAAGCCAAGCGACGTGACGCCGGCAAAACGTTGGTCGATCAGCACTACGGTGATCGCGATTGCTCGCTCCATCGCGACTTTCGCGACCTGTTGGCGCGGCGAGACATCGACGCGGTGTTGGTCGCCACCGGCGACCGCTGGCACGCCGCGGCATCGATCTTGGCCGCCGAGGCGGGTAAGGACGTCTACAGCGAAAAGCCGTGCGGGATCACGATCGCCGATTGCCAGCGGCTGGCCGACACGATGCACCGGCAGCAGCGAGTCTTTCAGGCCGGAACCCAGCGGCGCAGCGTGCCCAATTTTCGCCAGGCGGTGGAGCTGGCCCACAGTGGCAAGCTCGGCCAATTGCAAACGCTGCATGCCTCGATCTATCTGCCGGTATTGGACAACAGTTGGTTGCCCGGCGAACCGACGCCCGATCGCGAAGTCGTCGACTGGAATCTGTGGCTCGGGCCGGCCGCTTGGCGACCATTCAATCAGCTGTACGTCGACGGTCGCTGGCGTGGCCAATGGGACTTCGATTCCGGCGCCAAACTGCTCGACTGGGGCGCCCACACCGTCGACCTTTGCCAATGGGCGAATCGATCCGACGATACGATGCCGATCGAGTACGAGCCACACGAGCAGGAGATCGTCTGTCGCTACGCCAACGGGGTCAAATTGGTCCTCGACTTTTTGCCGCAACCGTTCGGTGACCGTTCGCCGCACTACATCACGCGGCTGGGGACTTGTCCGGTCCGCTTCGTCGGCGACGAGGGTTGGGTCGAAACGGGTGATGAGGGCGAGATCGTTACCAGTTCGCCGGCGCTGCAGAGCGAGTTGCCCGAGGCGACCAAACGGGTTCGCGGGCTCGACGTCGGCGCGCACTCGCGAGACTTCTTCGATTGCATCCGCTCACGCGGTACCACAGCGGCTAACCCCGACGTGATGCGCCGTTCGCACATCGCCTGTCACGCCGCGGCGTTGGCTTGGGTACTGGGCCGCAAGTTACGGATCGATCCGGTCAAGGAGGAGTTTATCGACGACGCTGAAGCGAACCTACTGCGATCGCGACCGGCCCGCGACTGGGCGGCTTGATTCTGAGCAGTCGTTAGGTAGGCGAGCGACCGGAGTCCCTTGTCCCGCTTGGCTGATCGGCGAGTTCGAATCCGGCGGGCCAATCCGGGGTGTCGGTGACTTCGACCCACTTGCCATTGGCCGGGTCGTGAAACCCGAGTTGCCAAGCATGCAGCGCGATCGAAGTGATGGGCGAATCGCTGGCGGCGGGGCCGGATAACTCGATCTCGATCTCCATCGCCGACCGCCACTGGGTCGTGGCGCCGTAGAGTCGATCACCGAGGATCGGGTGACCGCGGTAGGCAGATTGGATCCGCAACTGGTGCATCCGGCCGGTCAGTGGGTGCAGTTCGAGCAGTGTCTGTTGTCCCTGCTGGCGAACGACGCGGACTTCGGTGATCGCCGTCGAAACGCGACCGTCACGTTGAGATCCGTTTTCGCGTTGTGAGTCTGGAACCGCTGCGGTCGTCGGCTGTGGGTCATCCACATCCAGATCGACGATCTCACCCCGTGGTTGCCCGGGCAGTTTACGAAGTCGATCGTGCCAGGTGAGTGCTGTCGGATCGATCTCGACGTGACCTTCGACCCAAGCCAGATAGCGTTTGCTGACTTTCCGCGATTCGAACTGTTGGCCCAGCAACCGCGCGGCCCGCTTGGTTCGGGCCACCAGGATCAGTCCGCTGACCGGCCGATCGAGACGGTGGGGCAAGGCCAAGTAATCGGAGCTTGGTGCGGTTGCGGTGGCAGCGAAATGTGCTCGCAACCGCGACTCCAAGCTGGGGTGTGGCGGAGGAGCTTGTGTCGGCAAGCCGGCCGGCTTACGGACGACCAAACAGGATGACGATTGCCAGATCGGTTGAAACATCGTCACTCACGCGCGGCCAAAAAAAACGAGAGACCCCGGCCACGAATTCGGGAACCGGCCTCCAGGCCAAACCCTTCACTCGACGAGTCTCTCGTTTCAATGGCAAAGTGTTTAGTCGAATCGGCGCCACGTCAAGCATCACAGCCACAAAATAAGTTCGGCACGACGGGGCGCGGCACCTGTTCGGCGATGTCGGCCAGAGGATAATCGAGTTCGTGAATCAAACGCCCGCTCGAATCGAACCGGATGCCGAGACGCATTACCACTTCGTCACCGGACGATTGGCCGAAGCGGCGCTGCGCGAAGTGGTCGGTGAGATCGCAACACGGATCACGTTGCGTTATTCGATCGGCGTGATGCCGATCACGGTGGCGGCGTTGATGACACCGCGGTGGTTATTGCGACACCTGAGTGTCCCGCCCGAAGCGGACGCGGTGATCGTGCCCGGGTACCTATCGGAGCACCGCGACGAACTGACGTCAGCGATCGGCTTGCCGGTCCATTGTGGCCCACGTGACCTGCGGCAATTACCGGAATTTTTTGGCAGCCGCGGCGTCCCGGATGATGTCATGGCGAGTCATGACATCCGCATCATCGCGGAGATCAATCATGCGCCTCGGTTGTCGCGCGAGGCGTTGCTCGAGCGGGCAAAGCAGCTGCGAGCGGACGGTGCGGACGTCATCGATATCGGCTGTGATCCGGCAACTCGCTGGGTCGGAATCGGCGACGCGTTTGCGGCATTGACCGACGCCGGGATCGTCACCTCCGTCGACACCTTCGACGCGTGGGAAGCCGCACAAGCCTGCCGTCGAGGCGCTTCGCTGGTATTGTCGGTCAACGCCAGCAACCGCGATGCGGCGGCCGACTGGGGCGTCGAGGTGGTCGCCATCCCCGATACGCCGGACGATTTGAACAGTCTCGATGCCACGGTCGATTCGTTGACTCGTCGCGGTGTCCCGCTGCGACTCGACCCGATCCTGGAGCCGATCGGGATGGGCTTTACGGCCAGCCTGGTCCGTTACGTCGAGACCCGCAAACGGTACCCCGATCTCGAGATGATGATGGGGATCGGCAACTTGACCGAGTTGACCGACGTCGATTCGGCGGGGATCAACCTGTTGTTGTTGGCGATTTGTCAAGAACTATCGATCGGCAGCGTGTTGACGACCGAAGTGATCAATTGGGCTCGATCGTCGGTTCGCGAGTGTGACCTGGCGCGGCGATTGGTGCATTACAGCATCCATCACGCGACGCCGCCCAAGCGGCTCGACGAATCGTTGGTGATGCTCCGCGACCCCAAGCTGAGGGCTTATTCGGCTGAGGTGTTGGAGCGGTTGGCGAGTGAGGTACGTGACCACAATTATCGGATCTTTGCCCAGGACGAACGCTTGCATCTGATCTCTGCGGGGCTCCACTTGAGCGACCCGGACCCGTTTCGAATCTTCGCTGAGTTGATGGAGCGGCCACAGGCCGCGAACGTCGACGCCGGGCACGCATTTTATCTCGGCTTCGAAATGGCCAAGGCGATGACGGCGTTGACGCTGGGCAAGCAATACGAGCAGGATCAGGCGTTGAATTGGGGATACCTGACACGGCCCGAACAGTCTCACCGCATCGCCCGCAAGCCGAGTCGTCGTGGCCGCGACGATACGACGGAAACGTGACCGGAGACGGCGCCGACCGTTTTCCGTTAAACTCCCTTGTCGTGTCCGCCGTGTCTTTTCACCATCCCCCTTCGTCCGCTTGAAAGTCATCGTCATGAAATGGATTTCGGTCTCCTCGGCCCGGCAGGAATCGTCGATCGATCAGGCCGTGGAGGTGAGGGGTTGGGTCCGAACACGGCGAGATTCGAAAGCCGGTTTCAGTTTCATCGAAGTCAACGACGGCAGTTGTTTCGGCAACCTACAGGTGGTTGCCAACGGCGATTTGGTGAACTACGCCGACGAGGTTCAAAAGTTGACCGCGGGTTGCTCCGTCGTGGTCAGCGGCAAGTTGGTCGCGTCTCCTGCCGCCGGACAAGCGACCGAGTTGCAGGCCGATTCGGTCCGTGTCATCGGTTGGTGCGACCCCGACAGCTACCCGCTGCAGAAGAAACGGCATTCGTTCGAAAAGCTGCGTGAATGGGCGCACCTACGAGGGCGGACCAACACGCTCGGCGCGGTGATGCGGCTCCGCAACCAGATCTGCGATTCGATCCATCGGTTTTTTCAAGAGCAGGGTTTTATCTACCTGCAGACGCCGATCATCACCGCCAGCGATTGTGAAGGCGCCGGTGAGATGTTCCGCGTGACGACACTGAATCTTGACAAGTTGACCGGCTCGGGACGCCCGGTCGATCATGGGCAAGATTTCTTCGGCAAACCCGCCTTCCTGACGGTCAGCGGACAATTGGAGGCCGAGACCTACGCTTCGGCGTTATCGCGTGTCTACACCTTCGGCCCGACGTTTCGGGCGGAGAACAGCAACACTTCACGGCATCTGGCCGAATTTTGGATGGTGGAGCCCGAGGTCGCTTTTTTCGATCTCAGCGACAACATGCGACTCGCCGAAGCCTTTCTCAAGCGGGTTTTGTCGGACTGTTTGAACCACTGTGACGAGGACCTGCAATTCTTCAACCAGCACATCCGCAAGGGGCTGATCGATCAGCTGACCGCAGTCCATGATCAGCCGTTTTCCCACATGAGCTATACCGAAGCGGTCGAGGTGTTGCAGCGATCGGATCAGGCGTTCGAATACCCGGTGGAGTGGGGCACTGACTTACAAGCCGAACACGAACGCTATCTGACCGAGCAACATGTCAACGGGCCGTTGATCCTGACCGATTACCCGGCGTCGATCAAACCGTTCTACATGCGGCTGAGCGACGACGAGCGGACGGTCGCGGCGATGGATGTGTTGGTTCCCGGGGTCGGCGAGATCATCGGCGGCAGTCAGCGTGAGGACCGCCTCGAGACGCTGCTGGGCCGGATGGCTGCCGGCGGGTTGAGTGAGGCCGATTATTGGTGGTATGTCGACCTTCGCCGCTTTGGCAGTGTCCCGCATGCCGGATTCGGCCTCGGACTCGAGAGGGCCGTCCAGTATTTGACCGGGATGGCGAATATCCGTGACGTGATCCCCTTTCCGCGTTTTCCTGGCAATGCCGAGTTTTAGCCGTCGATCATGTCCGCGGACGCTTCATCCATCGTCGGTCGGCTCGCTCCATCACCGACCGGGGCTCAACACCTCGGCAATGCCCGGACCTACTTGGTCGCTTGGTTAGCGGCTCGGGCGGCTGGCGGCCGCGTCTTGTTGCGGATCGAAGACATCGATTCGCCGCGGGTCAAACCGTGGGCTGCTGACCAGGCCGTCGAGGACCTTCGCTGGCTGGGACTCGATTGGGATGAAGGACCTGACATCGGTGGGCCTTGCGCGCCGTACGTGCAATCGGAGCGGATCGAACACTACGCTGCAGCGCTATCGCGGCTGATCGAACTCGGCTTGGCCTATCCCTGCACCTGTACCCGCAGCGACATCGAATCGGCTGCGAGTGCGCCGCACGAAGCGGCGATGATCGACGGGCCGGTCTACCCAGGAAGCTGCGCGGGTTGGCGGTGTGGCGATCCGCTGCCTCCCGAGTCGACCTATTGTTGGCGGTTCCGTACGGTCGACGAGGAAGTCGAGATCGAAGATCAAATCTGTGGTAGTGTGAAACTGAATCCGCGGCGACAACTCGGTGACTTTCCGCTGACCCGCAAGAACGGCAGCGCCGCCTACCAGTTGGCCGTGGTGGTCGATGACGAGGCAATGGGGATCACACAGGTGGTCCGCGGCGACGACCTGGTGCCGAGCCTGTTTCGCCAGCGACCGATCATCGATGCGCTCGGCTATCGGCGACCGCAATACTTCCATGTTCCACTGGTGCTCGGTGCCGACGGTCGTCGGTTGGCCAAACGCCATGGCGACACGCGATTGTCGCAATACCGTCAGGCCGGTATCGCCCCCGAGGCGATCATCGGTTGGGCGGCGCATTCGATCGGGCTGACCGATTCACCGCGACCGGTGGCCGCCGACCGGTTGATCGCCGCCTTCGATCCGAACTCGTTGCGGCGACACCCCACGATCGTCGATCCGTCTTGGCCGCTAGTAGTCAACTGATGTTCCCTTTTTCCACCGCTCGCCGTCGCCCGTTGCCCGATCAGGGGCAGTCGCTTCAGGCTGTTCAGCCCCGTACCGACGGTCCGCGATTGGAGCGGATGCTGCGGTCGATCATTCGCCGCGGTCAGGTGATGGTCTCGGCGGCGCACCTCGCCGGATATGACAGCGACGGACTCGCGTACAAGCATTTTCGTCCCGACGCGGTCGTGATTCCGGCCGATTGTGACGAACTCGAACGGTTGATGCGGCAGGCGGGAGAGTTGGCTGTCCCGCTGATCATTCGGGGCGCCGGGACATCGCTCTCCGGCGGCCCGGTCGCGGCACAAGGCGGCGTGATCGTACACACATCGTCGCTGCGGACGATCCGCCAAATCTGTCCTGAGGGGCTGTGGTGCGAGGTCGAATGTGGCGTCACGCTCAAGCAACTTGAGGACGCGCTACGGCCCCATGGGCTGTTTTATCCACCGGACCCATCGAGCGGCATGGTCTGTACGCTCGGTGGCAACGTGGCGATGAACGCCGGCGGCGCGCACTGCTTCCGCCACGGGGTGACCGGCCACTACGTACTGGGCGTCGAAGCGATCTTGCCTGACGGTTCGCTGCACCGTTTCGGTGGCCCGGCCGGGGCTTGCGGTCATCTGCGACAAGATTGGAAGCGGCTGTTGGTCGGCTCCGAGGGGACGCTCGGGGCGTTGACGCGGTTCTGGTTGCGGTTGCTGCCGATCGCCGAGAAAGCGTGGACTTTTCGAGCAACCTATCCCGATTTGAGATCAGCCGAAGCGGCGATTCACGCGTTGGTCGTCCACCCCGCGTACCCGGTGGCGATCGAGTTGATGGATCCGCGGTTCGTGGCGTTGGTCGAGAGCAGTCCGATGGCGGTCGGGCTACCGCGTGACGCGTTCTTGCTGGTCACCGAGATCGATGGGCCGGCGGAATTAGTCGATTCACGCGTCGCCGCGATCGCGCGTTTGCTCGATCAGGCGGGTGCGTTGGATGTCGCCTACAGCGACGACGTGATCACTCGTGAAAAACTCTGGAAGGCTCGCAAAGTCGCCGGCGGGTTGATGGGGCAAATGAATGCCGACTTGGTCGTTCAGGATGCCGTGATCCCCAAACGGGCGTTGGCCGAAACGCTCGAGCTGATCTACCGCGAGGCTGATCAGGCGGGGATCCCGGTGATCAATGTCTTCCACGCCGGCGACGGCAACTTGCATCCCAATTTCCTGTTCGATTCCCGCTGTCCGGTCCAGTGGGAACGGGTCGAACAGATCGGCAAGCGGTTGATGCGTTGGGTCGTCGAGGTCGGCGGAACGCTCTCCGGCGAGCATGGCATCGGCAACGACAAGATCGATTACATGCCATTGGTCTTCGGCCCCGAAGCGATCCGGTTGCAGCTATCGATACCGGCGATATTCAATCCGCGTCATCAATTGAATCCGTTGAAGGTGTTTTCTGAGCGGCGATTCGAATCGGCCATGGAGACAGCCACCGCGGACGGGGACACGGACGGGGGCGGGGACACAGCACGGGACGGAGCACGGGACGGGGACACAGCAGCATCCGATGTGTCCGCTGATTCGGCACGTCGCTTCGAACCGTTTTTCGACCCCATCGATGGCGTTCTCTGCATCGCTGCCGACGTTGCCCCGGCCGGATTGTGGCAAGCGATCGGCGAGCAGCGATTTCGCTTACCGCTGTTGTTCGACGCCACGACGCCGCTGGATCGTCAGGTCGCTGCGGCTTCGTTCGCGCCCGCTTCGTCGCGGTTCGGGCCCTGGTGCGATCAGATCATCGGGATGAATTGGCGGTTACCCGACGGCCGAGTCGTTCGGCTCGGCGAACGGGTGGCCAAGAGCACGACCGGGTATGACTTGTTGCGTTTTTTTCTCGCCGGCGGGAAGGTGTTTGGCGAGCCGACCGAGTTCGTGCTGCGGCTCCGTCCGGCCGAGGATACCTACGGCACGTTTTGGCTGCGTGGCGACGGGATCGCGATCGATCAGGCGTCGGCGGCGTTGCGGCGGAGCGATTGGATCCAGTGGTTCGATTCGTGTGACATCGTGATCGATCAGGCCGCCGATGAGTCGCTGCGAATAGTCGCCAACCTGCCCGATGGTGAATGGCCGATCGTCGAAAGCTACTTGGGGCGATTCGCGTCGGATCACGCGTTGGAGCTGAACCGAGATTACGGTCCCCAGCCGCCTCGCGACGGCTTACCCGACGCGATGCTGAAGACGACCGCCGACACGGCGGCGGACCTGGCGCGTCGGTTGGCGGTCGGATCTCGCCGGTCGGCTTCGGGCGCGACTGACAGGCAGACGGTGACCGAATTCGTATCCGTTCGCAGCGTCGTCAGCTGTGTCAGCGGAGCGATCTGGCTGTATCTCGGCGGCGACGGGGTATTCGCCAGCGGCGTCAGTCCCGGGTTGGTTGGGGCCCATGAGTCGGCAGGGATCAGCGAACCCGCTGCCGATCGATTGGAAGTCTGGCTGACTGAACTCGAGCCCGAGTTAGTTGATCTGGGGGGTGAATGGCAGTCGCGATGGATCGAACGGCCGCCCGCCGATCCACTCGATGGTGGCGTCGAATCGACGTGGCTAGCCGCTTTTTCAGAAGCCGCCGGTATTCGAATCGCTAGTTCGTGATCGGGACGGCCCATTCGTCGAACCGCTGAATCACTTCGGCCAGCCGCTCCATCGGCAACCCGACGACATTGCTTTCGCTGCCACCGGGCAGCACTCGCAACCAATCGTTGCCGTCTTGGTAGCCGAAACCGCCGGCTTTGCCCTGCCAACGCATCGACCGCAGGTGTTCGGCGATGGTGTGATCGTCCAGCAGTGCCATTTCGAGCTCGGTGCAAACGTCATCCAGCACCATCCGGCGGCCGGCGATGTCCCAGAGGCAGATGCCGGTCAGCACGCGGTGCGTACGGCCGCGGAGCAGTCTCAGCATCCGTTCGGCATCGGCTTCATCTCGCGGCTTGCCGAGTAGCGTGCCGTCGCAACAGCCGAGGGTATCGGCCGCTAGCAGCCAACCGTCGGTCAATCGACCGGCGACGTCAGCCGCCTTTTGAAACGCCAGGCGTCGGACCGCATGTTCTGCTGTTTCGTCGAGCGTTGGCGGGTCTTCGGCCGCATCGTCGGGCAACTCGACCCGGAAGTCATATCCGGCAGCGGCCAACAGTTCAGCTCGCCGCGGTGAACCACTGGCCAAGATCAGCGGCTCGGCGGTCGGAACGTCCGCCTTAGGCAGGGCGTGCATCAAGGGAAGCCGGTTTTCGGGGTTCGTCATCGCGGTCATTTCTGGCCCAGCGGGATCTCGCCAGACAACAACCGCCAGCGTTTGAGATAGGCGATCAGATCGCGCATCGCATCGGGGTCGATCTGATTCTCGAACCCGTCGGGCATCATCGACACGCCGGTCGCTCGCAGTTGTTCGACCTGATCGCGCGGGATGACTCGCCGGACATTGTCTTGCAATTTCAGTGTCACCGATTGCTGGTTGCTGTCTTCGAGCAGGCCCTCGATCAATTGGCCGTCATCGGTCAGCACGGCGTAGCGATAGTAGTTGGCATCGATCGCCGCGTTGGGATCGAGGATCGCGACCAACAATTGCTGAGGGGTTTGGGTCCGCAAATCCGAGATGTCGGGCCCCACGACCACGCCTTCACCATCGATTCGATGGCAGCCGGCACACTGCTTGACGAACACCGCCTTACCGGCTGCCGGATCGGCGGGGCCGTCCAGCGACGCAAGGTAACGTGTCATCAAGGCTTCCCGATCCTCGGTGACCAAGCTGGCTCGCAACTGCTTGACCCGCTCGGCGATTTCACGATCGGCATGGCGTTCGAGTCGTCCCAGTGACGTCGGGTCGATCAGCCCCCACGGGATGCGTCCTGATTCGAGCGCATCGAGCAGAGCGGTTGTCCAGTTCGCGTTCCCGATCAACGCGGCTACCGTTGCCGTACTGGCTCGTGGTGGCAGTTCGACAACCCGCGAAACGAGCAGTTCGGCCAAGTCGGCAGCGTCGAAGTGACGCAGGATCTGCAGCGATTCGATCAGCAGATCGTCACT
>SKZY01000099.1 GCA_007127095.1 Planctomycetaceae bacterium | reverse complement strand
CACTCGCTCGACGAAATCATCGACGCGGTCGCCGCGGCGCTGCGTGATGAACAGCCCCGCGATTAACGCTGATCAACCATCGCTTCGCCACAGTTTTGCTCAACGGTCACAGCAAATATGCCGAAGATTACGGTATCGCGGATTGCGCGATGCCCGGTTGAGCTCACGCTTTCTTGACCGGATTCGCATCTTCCGCCCGTTCAAAATTGGTCGGCAAATATTGGTCGCAAGTATCCTGGGGGGATTCGCGATGTTACGTCATTTAGTCTTAGCCACCGTTCTGGTCGGTTGTGCCGCGGCGAGCCAAACGGCCGTCGCGGACCAACAGGCTTACGGACGCACATGGGGTGGTGGCAACGGTTCGATCGATTGGAACCGCTTCTACCATTACCCATACGTGTACTACCCACAAAACTTTTATGGGCCGGAATACTACAAGAGTTCCGATAGCCTTTATCACCGTTATCCACCGGAGATGCAGATCCCGGTCTACAACAAGAAATGGCACAACGCCTACCCGTCGAACCGCCGGTTCCACAGCGGACACCATTTCATACTCGACGTGTTCTAAAGCACGTTCGGTTCGAATCGGGGCCGCACGGCTCACGCCGTTGCGTTGGTGTTCGCCTTGACAATCGAACCGCCGTCGAGGGCGTCGGGACGCTCTGAAACGATGACCGATCCGCCAGCCCGCCCAACCGCACCACGTCGCTCGTTCCGCGACCTCGGTCGGGCTTTAGAAATCGGTGACTCCGCGGTCTGGTTGCTCGGTGTCCGCCAGGAAATCGTTTATCTCAATGGGGCCACAGCGATGTGGCTCGGTGTGACCCCCGACGACCTGCTCGGAAGACGGTGTCATGTCGCTGGTGAGGGAGATTCGGTGATCGATGAGATCGCCAAGTCGCTCGCACCGCCTCCGGGAATGCGGCCCGGCGAGGCTGTCGTCGTGTCGGTGGAACCGCCGGGGAAAACGGCGACCGCGGTCCGCTTCCTGCGGATCGGCGATGGTGACGCGACACGGTTTCTGGCGATCGCCGACGGCCGCGACGATCCGGCAGTGGGTGGGGGTGAGCGATTCACGGCGGAGATTCGTGAACGCCTGACGCTGTGGCGTCAACCACTCGCCACCCGCGGCGTGATGGCGGCAGCCGGGGCATCCTACGGGGCGGCATGCCTACGTCAGCGGATGCAGATCGCCAGCACGACTCGGTACCCGTTCTCGATCCACGGTCCGCGAGGCTGTGGTGGTGAAGTGGTTGCTCGGCGGATCCATCAACGTTCGGCCGGCGTTACCGCGAAGGGTACCGCCGAGTGCGACCCGCTGATCGTCGTCGACACGCCGCTGATGGACAACGAACTCCTCGATGCGACCCTCTCGCCCGCCGCCAGCCATCTCGGCGACAAGCCTGAGCGTACGGTCACGCTGTTGCTCCGAGGACTCGACGAGTCACCGTTGGAAATCCAAGATCGCGTGCTTTCTTTTGTCGGTAACGTCTCGAGCCGTGTCCGTATGATCGGTCTGCTCGGCGTCCCGATCGATCAAGCTCAGGAACGGCTTACCGCTCGGATGCGGTTGGCGATGGGGGTGCTGAGCCTCGAGATGCCGCCGCTATCGGAGCGTCCCGAGGACATCCCGTTGATCGCCGCGGCGATACTGGATCACCGCCATGGGTTAGGAAAGACCGTGGCCGAGCGGATCGACCGTGAAGCCCTCGATCGGCTGGTGCTTTACCCCTGGCCCGACAATTATGACGAACTGGAGGCGACGATCCGCCATGCGTCGACGGTGTGTCGAGGATCGACGATCGTCGCCGACGACCTTCCCTTGGCGGTTCGCAGCTATCGTGCCCGGGCCCATCGCGGCGTAGCTGCGATTCCCGAAGAGACGCTCGACGTCGCGATGCAGCGGTTCGAACTCGAGCGGATTCGCAGCGCCCTCGAGTCGGCCGCGGGCAACCGCAGCGAGGCCGCGCGCCTGCTGGGGATCAGCCGCGGGAGGCTGCTGAGAAGACTCGACGAGTCGGCCACCGACGAGCCATCCGATTCATGACGTTGCCACCTTTTCGAGTCGCGGACCTCTCGGCCGATCCGGCGGCGGACGAATCGTTTCCGAACGGTATCGATTGGCACATCGTCGAAACGGGTGACCGCTGGCATCAAGCGTTGCTCAGCTTGGCCAGGCCGGGCGAAAACCGTTTCGCCACGGTATCTCGCTGGACACCGGAAACCGCAACCGACTTGGTCGCTCGGCTCGCCCCGATCCGTCAGCGGCAGACGGTCGTGATTTGGGAATTGCCGATGCGACCAGCGACCGGGCTGGAAATTCTGGAGGCGATCGCTGCTGTTAGTCAACACTCGTGGCGAATCGTTCAGGCCGCGTTCCCGTCGGCCGGCAGCCACCCCGAGGTCGTGCTAGCGGCACAGGAGTTAGGGATCGTCATCCTCTTGCACGACCTCTGGAGTTTACGGACGATCGGCTACCGGCTTGGCCAAACGGGGCCGACGGCTTCCAATTGAACCGAGACGGTTTATCCGCTGCGTCACCCGACGCGGCGGAGAACCGCGACCGATACTCCAACCCCTTCACGACTGATGAAATCAGCCACGGCAGATTCGATTCGGCAAGCGATCGCCGATTTTCCCGACCCCGAAACGGGTCGCGGCATCGACTCGATGGGCCAGATCGTCGATATCCAGATCGATAACCAAGACGCTCGGGTGACGATCGCCTTGGCCTCCCACTCGCTCCCGATCGCCGATGAGATTCGGCAAGCGATCGGCGACCGGATCACGGCCAACCATCCGGGGCTGACGATCGCCGTCGACGTCGTCCCACACCCCCGCCCGCCGGCCCGCTTGGGACAGGTGGCGTTGCGGGTCAAAAGTGTGGTCTTGGTCGGCAGCGGCAAAGGCGGCGTGGGCAAGAGCACCGTCGCCGCCGGACTCGCGTTGACGCTGAAACGACTCGGTGCCGCCGTCGGACTGATGGACGCCGACGTCTATGGACCGAGTATTCCACAACTGCTCGGGTTGGAAGGGCGACCGGCGATCAACGATCAAAAGAAAATCGAACCGATTCGGCTCGGGTCCGACCTGCCGGTGATGTCGATGGGCTTTCTAATCGAGAAAGACCAGGCGGTGATTTGGCGTGGCCCGATGTTGCACGGTTCAATCACGCAGTTCCTCGGTGACACCAACTGGGGCGAGCTCGATTACTTGGTGATCGACATGCCCCCGGGGACCGGTGATGTCGCCTTGACGTTATCGCAAGCGATCCCGATCGCCGGTGCCGTCGTCGTCTGTACGCCTCAGGAAGTCGCCCTGCTCGACGCCATTAAGGCCGTCAGTATGTTTCGTAAAGTGGACATCCCGATCCTCGGCATGGTTGAAAACATGAGTGGTTTTCTGTGCCCCGACTCGGGCAAGACTTATGACATTTTCGGCCGTGGCGGCGCCCGTGATAAGGCTCAAGAATTGGGCGTCCCGTTTTTGGGGTCGCTTCCGATCGATATCTCGCTGCGGGAGGCTGGCGACGAAGGCAAGTTTGGCGAGTTGATCGACAGCGACCAGCGAGCCCGGGCACCGTTCGACGCGATCGCGAGAGCTTTGGTCCGCGGTATGGCGAGCCGCAGTGAGCAGCGTCCGAATCGGCCGACACTCCCGACACTGTAGACCGCACGATCCTGAGCAGAAAAAACCACGTCGTTTCAAGACGACGTGGTTTTCGAGGAATGATCGCGACCTCGGCTCAGGCCTACTTCTTTTTGGTCGCCGCCTTTTTCTTGGCCGGAGCCTTTTTCACGGCGGCCTTCTTCGTCACCGTTTTCTTGACGGCGGCTTTCTTGACGGCAGCCTTCTTAGGGGCGGCCTTCTT
>SKZY01000017.1 GCA_007127095.1 Planctomycetaceae bacterium | reverse complement strand
CTTGACCTCGACGTTCATAACGGAAACGATCGACGGGTGGCGCCAAATCCCGCCCCTTCGAAGCCAACTGGCTCACGGTCCGTCATTGCTCGCCGAATCACCGATCGCTGTCATTTGGTTGAACACCAAGCGGAACCTCCGGCCCATCGGCTTTCAGCCGATGCGGAATGGAGACCCTGTCGAGGCGTCGACCTCAAAACGTCGTTCGGACGTATCAAAGAGGCCTGACCCCTTTGATCGGCTGCGCAGCTTTGACGTGATCGCGTCCGGGTGGCGAACAACAAACCCGGCGTTTACGCACACGATCGCAGACTTCCTTCCCACCCCCGGTCACCCGGACGCAATTGCCCTCGTCTCGTACTTCCCCTCGCAGAGCGATCATTTGGTATACTGTCCTCCGACTAAAGGTTCCCAAACTCGTACAGGGGACTTCCACCCCACAACAATCACGCCCGTGCCGGGCGTACACAAGGACGTTGGACGGGAGCCGCGACAGCCCGCACCCTGAAGCTTGACGAAGCGGCCGCCGTCCCGGTGACGGCGAACGTTCGGCCGAGGATAGGAACTGGACATGCCAGCTGACCCCGCTGAGATCACGAGACGCAAAGCGAGAGCTCTCGCTGCAATCAAACACGCCTTCGGTGCAGATGACGACGAGCACGGTGCTACTCTGTTTGTCTCGCATCATCTCGACGAGATCGATCAGGCCTACTGGCAGAAGCATCTCGGCACCCCTCGACCAGATCCAAAACATGTTCTCGATATTCTCCAACTTCGCTCGCACTGGGGCGATCAAGAAGATGACGGCATTGACACGTTCGACTTCACCCTTCCGGAAGATATAACACAGTATGTCATCAGCGTTCGCTTTGATGATGCTGGACAGGTTGAAGAGATCACAATGGAAAGCTAGATGCCGCTTGGCCCTGCGTAAATCCCGGGCAGCGATTCGAACCGAATTGCCGAACCATCCGCTCCACCCCAGCCCTCGGGCTGTCCGCTACTGATCGCAACGTCCTGGACTCGGGCGAGGTGATTGTCGACGTTCTGCTGCGCGACGAATAATCACAGTCGCTGAAATTAGACGGAATGGCTCGCCATTCTGATGGCTATTCCGTATTGGCGCGACTTGCTCAAGTTCTCTGGCGGTGGTGATCCTGAAGAAATGCGCAAAACTGCTGTCTTCATGGAGAAAGAATACGCAGAGGACTACCCCGATATGCCGGAAACGCGTCATCGAATCATGCATGTGTTGCCGATTCCAACGCTCAACGATCCATTTCGCGTTTTGACACCATGTAAGCACCCCCTGACGTGTCTTTCGGCTAAACCGCCTTGGCGACCCGGTCCTGACCGACCGGCTGGCAATCAGCCTGCGATCAGCGCTTGTATCCCTTCGGGATGGTCACCGTCGAGCCTATCCCGATCCCGAGGTGCTCGCCGCACTCAATCACACAACCCAGCCTCGTTCGTAAATCTTTGCGAGTAAACGCCCCAGTGATCTGATCGTGTCCAGAGGAGGTTGTGCCCAAAGACTCCTTTGGGGGTGCTTAGCGGGAACAATCGATGGGTGGTAACCCATTCGCGGACAGCGAAAATCGCTATTCTTTACGCAGTCCTGATCCGTGTGCAGCTTGCGATTGCCGGACTTGTCGCGAGCGGCGTCGATTTCGTCCGAGGAATCGGGCAACGAGCGAAGTTGCAGTTGAAGAACTGCAGGCCGGTCAAATCGGCATCACGGATCGTGGGCCGCAATACGTTCGCCCAGGCAGTCGCCAGCTCCGGTTTGGTCGCAGTCGGTTCATGTCTGCTCGCCCTGGCGACCTTACAATTGGTTACAGTTCCCGGCGAAGTGTTGCTGGGATTGAAGGATTGGCTGTGGCGATGATCGCCAGCCAGAATGAATGCTTCGCTGGCCGGTCGCTCGGATCACGTCGCTGATTTGTTCTGGCGTGAGACTGACATTCGCACCCTCTTTCCGTAGGTAAATCGTGTGAGATCGCCGCTACATCGCATTGTCAAACCGATCCTGCTGCTGGTCGCGATCGGCCTCTGCGCCGGTCGGCTCGTTGATTTCTTCACTACCGTCGCGATCGCTGAGTCACCACGCATCGCCTGGACCAGTTCTCGGATCGTCGGTTCGCCCGACCCGCCGCTGCCGTTTGTGCTTCGGAGGGACTATCAGCAATTGGAGTTCGACAAGCCGGTTTCGATTCACGCGGAGCCGGTCAGTGGACCGAAGCAGCCACGTCGATTGTGGGTTTGTCAGCAGGACGGCAAGATCTTTTCGTTCGCCGCCGACGGTGAGCCGACCACCGTCGCATTGGTCGCCGACTTGACCGCCGATCCGCCGCCGCGGAGCGATCTCCGGCCGGAGGATTCGAAGCAGATACAAATCTACAGTCTGGCATTTCACCCCAACTTTCTCAAAAACCGCAAGGTCGTCGTCTGCTATGTCGTGACCGCGCCGGGCAAACGGCGTCCCGATGGCACCCATATCGCCAGTTTCGAGGTGTCACGCGATACCAATCCGGTACTGCTGCCGGAGACCGAAACCACGATCCTGACGTTCGATTCGGGAGGCCACAACGGCTGTACCGTCGCGTTCGATAACGACGGCTTGCTCTACATTTCGACCGGTGATGTCGCTTCGCCGTCACCGCCGGACAGCTACGACCACGGCCAAAATGTCGGTGACATCTATGCCGCGATCCTGCGCGTCGACATCGACCAACCGGCCCCCGACGCCGGCTATTCGATCCCCGCCGACAATCCGTTCATCGACCTCCCCGATGCCCGTCCCGAAGTCTATGCCTACGGCTTTCGCAACCCCTGGCGATTCAGTTTCGATCGACCGACCGGAGACCTGTGGGTCGGTGATGTCGGTTGGGAAGCTTGGGAAATGGTCTACCGAGTGCGGTCTGGCGGCAATTACGGTTGGCCGATTAAGGAAGGCCCTGGCGATGTCCGCAGCGATGTGGAACCGGGACCGACCCCGATCTCGCCGCCCGACGTGGCCCTGCCGCACGCCGAAGCCGCGTCGGTGACCGGTGGCGTCGTCTATCGCGGCGAGCGGTATCCCACGCTCGCCGGCCAGTACGTCTTCGGCGATTGGATCACGCGAAAATTTTGGGCAGTGGAGTTCGACGAATCGAGTGTCTTGGCCGTCCGTGAACTCGCGGTCGGCAATGTCAAACCGATCTGCTTCGAACTCGATCACGATGGCGAATTACTGATCCTCGATTACAACAGCAGCGGTAAGTCCGGCATCTATCGACTCCAGCCCAATCCCGCTCCCCGCGAAGATCTCGCATTTCCTCGGCGGTTGAGTGAAACCGGACTCGTCGCCAAGACGTCGCCGCTGACCCTCGCACCGGGTGTTGTCCGCTACGAAATTCAAACGCCGATGTATCGCGACGGGGCGACCGCCGAGTACTGGTTGGCAATCCCGGGAACCGGTCAAGCCGAGTTTTTTGCCCAGCCCCAAGTCACCTTCGATTGGTTCCGCACCGGTGTGATCTTGCCGCCGGGATCGGTGCTCGCCAAAACCTATCGGTTGCCCCGAGTCGCTGGTGATCCCGAGACCCGGCGGCCGATCGAGACCCAAATCGCCCACACCCACGGGCTCGGCGATTGGGAGTACCTAACATTCCGCTGGAATGACGACGCCAGCGATGCCGAATTGGTCGCTGCCGGTGGTGAAATCACGACGTTCCAGGTGGCCGACCCGGCGGAGCCGGATGGTAGCAGCGAACTCGCATGGACCTTCGCGGCGCGGACTCAATGCCGCACCTGCCATACGCCTTGGCGGGGTGAAACGCTCGGCTTCATCGAATCCCAATTGCGACGTGCCGACCTCGCCCGCCCTCGCGCCG
>SKZY01000239.1 GCA_007127095.1 Planctomycetaceae bacterium | reverse complement strand
TATAGTATCCCGACTGTTTGAAATGTTGCGGCCAGGTCGCTCGGTCGCCGATCGCGGGCCGGGGACTGGTGTAGCCGAGCACACCGGTGGCATGCGGGTAGTAGCCTGACAGGAACGACGCACGCGACGGGCCGCAGTAGGTCGCGTTGCAGAACGCGCGAGTGAACCGCGTTCCCTCGGCGGCTAACCGGTCGATGTTGGGGGTCTGGCAGAGCGTATTCCCTGAACACGATAACGCGGTCGCCGTCAGGTCATCCGAAATGATGAACAGAACGTTGGGTTGGCGGGCGGATGCGTCAGCACCGGTTGCATCACTTTCTGATGCTGCTGCCGTGGTGGCCGACAGCCAACCACCCAGCACCATCCCGAGCAATCTGAACTGAAAACGACGCGACCAGTTCAAGGGGGGCATCATGGAATCCTCGTTGGAAGACACGGTTGGGAAGCGATCCGGGGGCTGGGCTTCGGCTTGACCTTGCCCCATGCTAATGGCAATGAGCCCCAACGCCACCTCCGATTCGGCCGCTCGCCCCACCGATTGGGTCGACCACCCCAAAACTCCGATCACTCGCCGCGCGATTCTCGCCGGTGTAGCTGTGCTGCTGCTCGGTATCGTCGGTGCGGTCGCCAGCATCTACGCCCGGCGTACGCGGTTGGAGTTGACGACTGAGTTTTGGGGCTCCGACGCGATCCTGGCGATGCAGGTCTCGCCGCGTGTGATTCTCCGTCTTGAAGAGGTCGGACTCCAGGCCGGCGAGGCTGCCGACCAGGCTGCGATCACCGCGGCGATTGAAGCGGACAACGCGAACGAGATCGACGCGGCTAGCGATGACGGCGTCAAAACGATCGAGCTGACCGGCACTCCGGGACTCGGGCATCTGCGGCATGCCTTGCTCGACCAACGACATTACGATTGGGAAACCCGCGGCGACGATTCGTTAGAATCACTCCGCGGCGACGACTCGCGATTCGCGACGTTGACTTTCGCCGATCCGCTGGCCAAGTTTCCCACCACGACGGTTAGGTTCGAGTTGACCGGTGGTTGGGTCGGGCGGCACGACGAGTCCGGCCGAGTGCGGCTCAACGCTCGCTCGCGACCGGCGGTCCGGCATTTTTTGGTCGTGATCAGTAATGCTCAACAGCAGCACTACGACCGCCGGAAACAGGCCGAAGCAGCGTCGGAACCCGCAAGTTCATCTTCGATCAAGTGACAATATCCGTCGTAGCGGCGGGCATCGATCCGAGCGTCGGCGACCGCCTCCTTGACCGCACAATGTTCCTCATTGACGTGCAAGCAATCGGGGTAACGGCAGAGGCTGACGTAGGGTCGCAGGTCGGGCATCAGCGTGGCGACTTCGCCGGCGGTGATATCCCAGAGTTGGAATTGGCGGATTCCCGGCGTGTCGACGACCGCGCCGCCACTGGCCAACGGGATCAGGGTGGCGTTGGTCGTGGTGTGTTTCCCCTTGTCGTTTTCGCGGCTCACCTCGCCCACCCGCAGCCCCAACAGCGGCTCGATCGCATTCAGCAGGCTGCTTTTGCCGACCCCGCTCTGTCCGGCCAAGACGGTCTGTTTATTCGCCAGGACCGCTGTTAGATACTCGAGATTGACGCCGGTGGTGACGCTGGTGAACAGCGTCAGATAACCCATTTGGGCGTAGACGCCGGCGAGCTGTTGCAGCGACGCAGGGTCGATCAAATCGACTTTGTTGAAGCAGATGATCGGGCGAAAGCCGTACTGTTCGGCGGTCAGCAAATAACGATCGATCAGGGCCGGTTTGATCCCCGGTTGGCCACAACTGGCGACGATCAACAGGTAATCGACGTTGGTCACGATCACGTGGCGGCGTCCGCGACTGGTGCGACTGAGCACCCCGTGGCGTGGCTCGATCCGCTCGATCACACCGCCGCCTTGACCGTCGGGGCAAAAACCGACCACATCGCCCGTCGCGACGACATTTCGCTCGTCGGTGCTGAGTGATTTCAGCAATTGCCGAACGGTACAAGCGTGGATCCGACCGGAATCGTCGACAACACGGCTCCGCAGCCCATGGACACTGACCACGCGGCCGAAGCGGATCTCGTCGGTATGGTCGGTCAACCTCACCTGTAACCCGCTGTTCTCATCGACGTCGGACTCGGCGCCGATGATGGTTCGCTTGCGGGTCAAGTCACCTTTGCCGCTGACCCGTTCACCCCGCACGGCATCGTCGAGGCGGGCCGGATCCTCGCCCGAGCGAAAGTCGCGGGTCAAGTCGCTATCCCGGACGCGTCCCTGATGTTTTTTCCGAAAATCGGCACGGATCTTGGAATGTTTCTTCTTACCCATCAGGCGACGACTCCAGCCGGGTTCCTACTCCGCCCGCGAGGTCGTGAAACCGCTGTCATCGTATCGATCGGTCGTGAACGATTCATCGGCCGGACTCCTTGCTGACCGCTTTGGAGGCGGCATTGCGGCGTTTCGCTTCGGCCAATTCGTCACCGCCGAGTGACGTTTCGAGCACCTCGTCGGTACTCTGCGAATCGACACGTCGACAGGCCTCAGTCAACTTTTCGGCCAGATCATCGAGTTGATATTCCCACTCCTCGACCGTCGTCTCCAGCGGCGGGATGTTGGCCATTTCGTCGAGCAGCAGAATCAGTCGCAGCAGATGGCGGAACAGGATCCCTTCTTCTTTTTGCAGCCCGCGGCTGGTGACATACTTGTTGAAATCGAAGCCGAATTCGCGGAGTTCGCCAGCGATCCAAACGGGGCGGATGCTGACATCGTGTACGCCGGGGTAATCGGCCTGAAACAGCCGGTGGATCTTCTCGCCGAGCGTCAGCGGCCAGACCCGTGGTTCTTCGAACATCACCCGGCCGAAGCCACGATCAACGACTTCTTCCTCATCGTCCGACGGTCCCGTTGCGCCCAGTTCGGCTGAGGTCGCCAGCCCGAGTTGCAACAATCGGGGGTCGAGTCGCATCTGGGCCAGCGTCCCGGCCGGCATTTGGTCGTAGCGGGGAACCCGCACGCTGCGGGCGACCGTCCCGGGAACCTCCAAAACGCTTTCGAACGCCAAAATGCGTTCCTCCGGGTCCGCGATCGCCAGCTGATCAGCCAGATAGACGCCGTACAGCGGATGCACGCTGCGGAGTTGCACCAGCCACTCGAGCCGCTCGGTTGGGTGGGCGAATCGGGGCGCGTAATCATCGAGTTCGTAGTCGCGGTTTTCGTCGTCGCCATTTGACGCGGTGGCGTTTTCCGCGGGGGCGACTGGCGGCACGTCGGTCGACGATTCCTCGGCCCGTTTCTTTGCCAGCAGGTCACCGAACAGCCCCGCCGGCTGATCGGGCTCGGCCACTCCGCCACCACCGCCCGGTTGGCCCGCAGTGCCCGATCGCCCCGCCGCCGGACGACTCGTCGCCGTGTTCGACTTGAACCGTGGCTTGGGATCGAGTTCGACGTAGCCCGCGGTCCAAAGCGTGATCAGCATCCGGTTGAGATCACGGCGGGCTTCTTCGAGTTGTTTGGGATCGAGCAGTCGTTTCGCGACCAGGTCTCGCAGCAGTTGGACTTCGGGTGACTTCAGCAGCATGTAGGCGAGCAGGCGCCAGGGGAGTCGCCCGCGGCTGGCGAGTTTCGCCGAGGGGGCTTCGCGGAGCGTATCGAATTGGGACTGTGTCCAATACTGTTCATCGGTCCGCCGCTTGGGCATCTTTTTCTTGAGCTGCTTCTTGGCCTTCAGCAGCCCCGGGTCTTTGGTGTCTTCGGGGATCTGGTCGAACTTTTGCCGCCAGCGGTGGATCTTGACATCATCCTCGTGGGCCAAGGCGTAGACATAGCCATGGTCATCGAATTGGGGACGGCCGGCACGACCGAAGATCTGGTGAGCGGT
>SKZY01000156.1 GCA_007127095.1 Planctomycetaceae bacterium | reverse complement strand
GGCCTCTTAAAGGCCATTCAAACAACCAATCCTTTCGTTTATGTAGTTTACCCCAACTTGACCTCCAGCACCCCCGGCCGCTTAAAGGCCATTGAAACCGGCGAAACGCGGTGAGAATCGCTGTGAATCGACTTCCAGCACCCCCGGCCGCTTAAAGGCCATTGAAACTGAAGCCTCGAAGAGTGACAACCAGTAATTTCCCCATCTTCCAGCACCCCCGGCCGCTTAAAGGCCGTTAAGAGGACATCTTGGTGGATTGCGATGCGGCTGCCAGGGTGACGGCGGTGATGAGAGCCGAACACAGCGGTTTCGATCGTGCCGGGCCGAGATGGTCGGATCAGGACTCTTTCATGGCGGTCGTCGTGCCGAGCCTGCGCCGCTGGGCTGGCATCTTGAATGTCCCTTTCCGTAACGCTTCGCTCGCCAAGGCGTGCCCGATCCGGTAACGATCGGCCAATGCGTTGCGGCTGAGTCGCCGTTCGATCGCCGTCAGGCGGATACGGGTTCCGGGCGGCGGGAGTTGTTGCAGCGGTTGGAGTCGTGCCAACGCGTTTCGCTTCGTTTCACGCGACTGTGCGTTGCCGTTGTAACCGGGGCAGTAAAACCCGTTCCGCTTCGCTCGCCAGGCGGTCGCCTTGGAACACATCAGGTGATCCATTAGCTCCGTGCAGGTCATCTCGAGCTGAGCCTGTGTGAGATACTTCCGTTTGCTCGACTCGTCATTCGTGCTCCGCTTATCAGCTTTGGTCGTGCCTTTCGGTGTCTGACTGACCCGACCGGCATTGGTATTCTTCGTCGGCTTTCGAGCTGCTACCGCTACGTTGGCCCCGATTGCGGTGGACTTCTCTGACCTTTTGTTGGCTGCCATCTCTTCGCCTGCTGTCACATTGAAAGGCGTCGTCGCATCATCCGGGTGGGAAGCCGAACGGCACACCGGACTGCCGGGGCGCGAATGTCACATCTCGCAACCTGCCACCGTCATCCCAGTGGAGAGCGAGTCGACATCCGACCGCTCTACCCAGGTAATCGGACCATTCTCGGTTTCGAAATCGATCCGGTTTCAGGACACGAGTATAGCGGCAATGCATCACCCATCGAACGACGACAATCGGGGTCACCATCTGAAAAGCCGCCAATAGATCACCGATAAGCCTTGGCTGTCACATCGGTGGCCGGGGCCACGTAATCGATGGGAGAGTCACGTGATCGATCCGAGCGGGAGCACGTGGCCCCGGCCACTTTACTGCCGTCCGTACTGTCGCTGTGAGAGTAAGCATGTCACACCTGATTCGTCTGCTGATTTTGTTCTTCGCGGTCACTTGGCTTTTTCGGCAAGCTGCCGACCTCCGCGAATCATGGGACCGAACCCGCCAAAGTCCGAGGTGGCGGGTGATTCAGGAGGACCTGCAGAGCGCCGGAGACGAAGCCCTGCACTGGGCGGAGGAAGCTCTGCGCGAACGCCGAATGCGAGAATGATCGCCAAAGTTCACAAACCGCCGTGCCGACAACCAAACTAGTCCGGGGAACTCCCAGCCATGTTGAACAAGCAATCGATGCCCGTCTGGATGCTGAACGACATCTTGGGCGGCCTGCTCGGCGGGGGGGTGATCGTCACGCTCGCCTCGGTTACCCTGCTGCTGCCACATCTCGATGCGATGTTGAAAGCACAGAAGCTGGATGACGACTTGAAACGTGTCCGAACCGAACTCGGTTCCGTCCGGGACGACTACTCGGTGATTGACGCTGAGCACGACAAGGCGGTCGAGTTCGGACGCCGGATGAAAAAAGAGGCCGACCGGTTGTCGGGCGAACTCGACCAGGAACGCCAACGGTCTCGCCGTTACGCTTCGCAGCGGCAGCAAGACTTGCAAATCCGACGCGAATTGGTCGGACTGCGGGGTGATTTCGCACGGACCGTATTCGTGATCGACATCAGCGGCAGCATGGCGGAAACGCCGAATCAACTGGACGACCCGTCGCAGCGTCCCAATTGGGGACCCGAAGAATCGCCGTGGTTACACGTCCGCGGCCAGGTCGATTCCTGGTTAAGGTACTTGCCGGTCGGCTCGTTCCGGCTGATTTGTTTCAACGACGAACTCTACGAGTTCCCGACGGTCGAACGAAGGTGGTTGTCGGGCGATAAAGCCCGCCAGGAGGCGTCCGGTTATCTCGCGAAACTGCGTCCCAACGGTTACACCTACACCGAACAAGCTCTGGAGCGAGCGGCCGCCTGGCGTCCGACAACGATCATCCTGTTCACGGACGGGGCGCCGACAGACGAAGAGGGAAAACTCGACCCCGACCAGCAGTCGCGGATCTTGGAGCGAGTTGGCGGAAAGGATTGGCAGATCCCCGTCAACGTGATCGCGCTGAATGATTACTTGACCGGTGACCTCGGACTGTTCCTGCAGCGTCTGGCCGGCAGCACCGGAGGCGGCTTCATGGGGATGTGAGCGAATAGCAAGCGAAGTTGTCGTCCTACGATGGGTGATCGGTAAGGTGCCCCCATCCGGACGAAGCGGAGTCGCTGCCAAAATGAAAGCCATCAACCACCGAGCCTATAACCGAGACGGACGCCCCGCCTACAGACGAGGACCGTCTCAAGGTGTCTGAGCTGCCGACGCGAGCGGCGACTGGGAGCCCGAATCCGTTGGATTGCGACTCGGCGGGATCGGGTGGGTCTGTAAAGAGTCGATATGGGCATCGGTGCAGATGTGTGGGGCCGGCGGAATGATGCGGGATCGTGGACCGTTTAGGGCCGAGCAGCGATTGGCGCCGGCAAGTTGGCTCTCGGTTCATCCAATCACATCGCAACGGATCTGGCCGTTGCCGCAGACGCGATTTTGGCCAATCCCCAGGTTGCCGGCGACGGCGATCAGTCGTGCGAGTGAGATCGGGACGTCGCGGTACTCGCCCCATCCGGTGATGGCAGGGACGCGATAGCGGTCGCCGCTGCGGTTGCTAGCCCGTTCGTAATGCAAAGCCTTCCAGCTAGCCGCTCCGCTAACGGATGTCGCGGCGAGCCGTTTGAACTGGTCAACCCGCTCCGCACCTAAACCGATCGCTTCGGACGTCTCGCGGCTGACCAAACTGCGGACCAGCCTCAGCGAAGCAGCCACCCAGTCGACTAAGTCGGGTTGCTGGACCACGGTGCCGTTTCGCTTCAAGGTACTGGGCGTGACGGTCGCAATCCGCAAGTGGCAGGTTCGCACACTTTCAATCGGTAGATCGCCGCCGCTGCCGAGCAGGCTGCTGATCCAGTCCCATCGTTGGGGAGTTTGTCCGTTGAGGTGAGTGCGAAACCGAATGCGATCGGCGCCCAGACCGAATTGACGTCCACAACGGTCCAAATGGCGGATCACTTCGTCGATGATTCCCGCTGATGGATCGAGGAACTGCAGCGTCAGGCCTATAGCGACAGGAAGGCCATTCGGCATTGCCTCGGGCGGTGCGGGGAAATCGGGGACAATCGCCAAGCGGTGGGGGGCGTTCCAGCGTCCAACGACGACCGCATCGACCGGCCCAGGTTCGAAGAGTTGGGCGTAATCGCATTCTCGTTGGTGAGGACAACCGGTGCAGTGACGGTAATCCCGCTCACGTACCAGCGCTTCCCAGTGGCACCAGTGCTCCTTCAACGGCCTGGCCAGCAGCCCACGTAGGCTTGGCCCCAGCCAAGGGTTCAATCGGCCCGGACCGCAAGCGTGTAATTTCAATCGTATCTGGACGATAGAACGAAGATCGGGCTGCGGTTGCCCGGGCTGCGGTTGCCCGGGGTGGGCAGTCGCGGGGTGGGCAGTCGCGGGGTGGGTAGTCGCGGGGCGATCGGACGAAGAGACCTGGTCAGCCATCACCAACACCTTGTGGAAACCGGGCGAGACAAATTCCGACACCGCCTTGGG
>SKZY01000424.1 GCA_007127095.1 Planctomycetaceae bacterium | reverse complement strand
GGATCGTTGCGGCTGATGACCTACAACGTTCACAGCTGCGTCGGGACCGACGGCCGGTTATCGATCGAGCGGATCGTTTCGCTGATTCGCCACTGTGACCCCGACGTTGTGGCGTTGCACGAGGTCGATGTGGGGCGAGAGGCGACTGGAGGAGTCGACCAGGCGGCCGAGATCGCCGATCGGCTGGGGATGTCATTTCATTTCGAGCCGGCGATTGTTGACGGAACTCAGCGGTATGGAAACGCGATCCTCAGCCGGCTTCCGTTCGTCGTTCGTCACGGCGACTTGCTGCCACAGGCAGCGGAGCGGCCGCTCACCGAGTCACGTTCGTGCAGTTGGGTGACGGTCGAGACTGGTGCCGGGCCGGTGCAATTGTTAGCGACCCATTTGGGGCTCGATCGCCGTGAACGGCTCCGGCATGTCGATACGATTCTGGGGCCCGATTGGATTGGCCATCCCGACTGCGACGGGCCGGTAATCCTTTGCGGTGACTTTAATTCGCCTCCCGGCGCGGCGGCTTACCGTCGGATCGGACGCCGAATGAACGATGCCCAGCGGGCTTTGGCCGGTCATGTCCCGTTGCGGACGTGGATGAGCGGTTTTCCGATCTTGCGGATCGATCACGTTTTCGTCAGTCCGGACCTGGACGTCACCGCGGTTCAGGTGCCGAACAGCTTTCTTGCTCGAGTCGCCTCGGATCATCGCCCGTTGGTCGTCGATGTGCGAGTGGCAACGGATTCGTAGCGCTGATGCGGTCGTGATCAGGACGAGGCGGTCGTGATTAACTGGCCGACTTCTTGCCAGCTCAATTCGTGGGGCATCACGCCGCGGACCAGTGATGCTGCGGCGGCTTGGCCGGCGGCCTCGCCCATCGGCACGGCGTTCCCCGTGACGCGATAGCTCGAATGGGCGATGAAATCGCCGCTGATGCAACGTCCAGCCATCAGCAGGCCATCGACGTCGGCGGCGATCAGAGCTGGCAGAGGAATGTCGTACGGTTTTGAGCCGGCCGAACGAAAACGGCTGACCAAGTTCGGGTTGGTGCCGTCGTTGAACAGGTTGTGAACGTCGAAACCGAAACGGGCTTGGCAGACGGCGTCGGGGTGTCGCATTCCGCTGACGATGTCATCGCCGGTGATCGTGTAGCGACCGCGAATTCTCCGTCCTTCGCGGATGCCGATCTGTTCGGCCGTGGCCACGACCGCCAGTTCGTGCCAAGGTTTACCCAAGCGGCGGAGCGACTCGACGATTTGGTGGATTTCGCTGCGGGCACGAACCGTCGCTGCGGTCACCTGTTCGGCATCGGTCGCCGGGACGCCGTACTCGTGGTTTGTCATCAGGGAGAAGATACCGCTGTGCAGGTGTCTCAGCGTCGGCATGTTGTAGGACGGATCGATTCCGGCTGAGCGGATCAATTCGCGGAGCCGCGGCTTCGCTGCTGGGCCTGTTTCACGGATGAACTCGGTCACCTCGGTCGGGTCCAACCCGGTCAACAGAGCGATCATCGACATCGGTTGGCATTCACATTTGTCTCCGACACCGACATCGAATCGGCAACCGGCTTGCGCGGCGAGGTCACCGTCGCCGGAGCAATCGATGAACCGTTCGGCGGTCCACGCCTGGCGTCCCGATTTTGATTCGGTCAGCACCGCCGCGATCCGATTGCGGGGATCCGTCACGGCGCCGGCGAGCCGGGTGTGATAATGAAGCTTGATGCCCGCTTCGCCGCACCATTCTTCGAGTACCAACTTACAGATCTCGGGGTCATAGACCTCGCCGCGGGTTTGTTTGGCTACATCGCTGCCGCGTTGGGCAAGCGTTTGCAACAGGTCACGCATCAGTCCCGGCTTGTTTTGGCCGTCGATGATTTTGGTCAGCAGGCCGGCCGTCCAGATCCCGCCCAAGCAGCCGGCGGTTTCGATCAAGCGGACGCTCGCTCCGGCCTTGGCGGCACCGAGGGCGGCCCCGATCCCCGCGGGCCCACCGCCGACGACCAGCACATCGGTATGCCCCGCGACCGGCAGTCGGCGAGGGGCCTCGTAAAGAACGCCGTCTTCCCGCAATTCGCCGTCGGTCCGTGAAACCTCACCACGGCTGAGGTCGGGAGTTGTCGCAGCGTCGGCTGGGGGTGAACCGGGCGTCTCCGAGCCGGCGACACGGCCGGAGTGGATCAGGCTGGGGGCGAGCAGGCCGCCAGCGGCGACCGTCTGGACGAAGTGGCGGCGACTAGCGGAGCGTTCGGCGTTCATGGCAGCGATCGTTTGGGGGTGGGAACAGCAGGAGGCCGGCGAACCTGACACGGGCCCGAGGTTCGCGTAACACAAACATACTTTCTCATCTCTTATTCCGATTCGGCTTGTGTCGGCGGCACGAAGCGGTAAGCGTAGAGGTCGGCGTCTTGGATGACGAATCGCAGTTGGATCAGGCGTCCCGCCAGCTCCGAAACGTCGGGCCCGTTTTCCCAGTGGACGACGCGGTCGTGGGCATCGCCGAAAACGGGCGGGCAATCTGCCAAGGAGAAACCGGGGATTGCCGTTCCGGTCTCGGCGTCTTGGATTTCGACTCGCACATCGCCCGCGGCTGCCGTCGAGAGATTCAATGTCAACCGTTGGCCGTCGAAACGGATCGGCTTGGTCCGCAGTTCACCTCCGCGGGCGGTTGCCGACGCCGACACGAAGCCGTCCAGCCGCAAGGTGTATCGCCGCAGGTGGCTCCCCTTGCCGCTCCAATAGCTCTCGGTAGCGTAGAACGACAATTCGGGAGGAGCATCGGGTAGCGTCCCAGCCGTCTCGATTGGCCCCCAGGCGAGGTATTGGTGGCCGTAATTCCAAGTCCCGGGCCGTTCGATTCCGGGCCGCAGGAATGCTTCGTTCCATCGTTTGAACTCGACCCCGTCGCGACTCGCCATGAACAGCGCGTCGGTCAGTGCGGTGCCATACCGCGGGCTGGCTTGCGAACGTTGCTGGCGATGGTCGTGGTCCGGCAAATCTCGCATCGACGCCGACCAGCCGCGATCGAGGTAGCGGGTGGGGAAACCGAGCAATAGGTGTGGGGCGCGGTGGTACGGTTTGACTCCGTTGGTGTAGAGTTCCGTCGGCGGCGAATCGGTATAGGTCAGATCCTGGGCGGCTTCCCAGTGGATCAGATCGGTGGAGGTGGCTGTGCGGATCGCCCGCAGGCCGGCCGGTTTCCAGGCTTCTCCGTCGGTCTGGCCGGCGGTGAAGATCCGCCAATAGACGCGGTAAGCCTCGATTTGCGGATCGTAAAAAGCCAGATTTTGGGAATCGAAGGCGCCCTCGGTGATCACCGGTTCTGGGTGCATCAGCGACCACTTCAAACCGTCGGGTGACTGGAAAACCAGCAATCCGTGTGGCTTGCTGGCACGGATGATCGCTTTGTACTTGGCCTCCGGCGGGCAGTTCGGGTGTTCGTCTTTGAAAACTGCCGGATGTCCCGGGTCGGATCGGACGTCACCCCAGGTTTCGGGCGCCATCACGATATTGTTTGCGGTCGAGCCGCGGAATTCGACTTGTCCGACTTCGGGCTTGGTCCAGTGGACCCCGTCGCTGCTTTCGGCATAGCAGCAAAACAGTGGGTGAGCCGCCGTGTTCAGCCGCCCGTCCTGTAGATCGAGGTGCCAAGCCTTGTAGTACATCCGGTACTTATCGCCGTCACGGAACACGCTGTGATAGCCGCTGCCGGTGCCTTCCCACGGTGCGTCGTGTCGGAGTACGACTTCGCCCGCTTGTGGTGAGTGCAATTTTAACCGCAGTTCACCCGTTAGCGATTCGATCAGCGAGTCGTCGACAAACAGTTCACGTCGCGAGCCGATCTCGGTGGCGGTCAAGGAGTGGGACAGCGAGGACGCCAAAGCGATGATCAGGGCGGGCAAGCAGGGAATGCG
>SKZY01000035.1 GCA_007127095.1 Planctomycetaceae bacterium | reverse complement strand
GGAATCCGCTCAGCCGTCGGTTCGTCGACTCAATGATTACGAAATCGCGTCGCGGCTGTCTTATTTTTTGTGGAGCAGCATGCCCGATGAGGAGTTGTTCGCCCTCGCCGCCGACGGTGAGTTGGGACGACCGGAAACGTTGTTCCGGCAGGTCGATCGAATGTTGGCCGACCCGAAGTCGGAGGCCTTGGTCAAGCACTTCGCTGGGCAATGGTTGCAACTCCGCGATGTAGCCGTCCTCTCGCCCGACCCTGGCCGCTACCCGGAGTTTGATGACTCGCTTCGGGCGGCGATGTTGGGTGAAACCGAGCATTTTTTTGAGGCGGTGATGCGTGAAGACCGTAGCGTGCTCGATTTCCTCGATGCCGATTTTTCGTTCATCAATGAACGACTCGCCCGTCACTATGGAATCGATGGTGTCGACGGAGATTCGTTCCGCCGGGTTTCGTTGCCGGCCCAGCGTCGCGGTGTACTGACCCACGCCAGCATCCTGATGCTGACCTCCAACCCGACCCGCACTTCGCCGGTCAAACGGGGCCAGTGGATTCTTGGCAATATCCTCGGCGAACCACCACCACCGCCGCCGCCGGACGTCGAGGAGCTTGACGAGGACGGCGAAACACTCGGCTCGCTGCGTGAGCGAATGGAACAGCACCGGGCCAACCCGTCCTGTTCCGTCTGTCATCGTCAGATGGACGCGCTCGGCTTCGGCCTGGAAAACTTTGATCTGATCGGTGCTTGGCGAGACCGTGATGGGCGATTCGAGATCGACCCGTCGGGTGAATTGCCGGGCAATCAGACTTTCGCCGGGCCGGCCGAATTGATGAAGCTGCTGGCGAAGCAGAAGCGCGACGCGTTTTGTCGATGCCTGAGTGAAAAAATGTTAACTTATGGGTTGGGGCGTGGTCTCGGCCCCTACGACCGTTGTGCCGTGAATTCGATCCTCAATCAACTCGCCGAAAACGACGATCGTTTCAGCGCCTTGATCAAAGCGATCGTGACGAGCGAGCCGTTCCTTTATCGAGAAGTCCTGGGAGCAGAATGATGTTTAAGCAAGCCCAATTGTCGCGGCGAAACCTATTACGCGGCCTCGGTGTCTCGTTAGCGCTGCCAGGCTTCGAATCGTTGGCACCCCGGCTGTCGCTGGGGGAAACACCGGCGGCTAGCAGCGGTATCCCGCGTCGGATGGCGGCGATTTTCGTCCCGAATGGCGTGCATGTACCCGATTGGGTGCCGTCGACCAGCGGTTTCGGCTTTCGCTTACCCTACATTCTCGAACCGCTGGCCGCGGTCCGAGATGACTTGTTGGTGCTCAGCGGATTGACCCATGACAAGGGACGGGCCAACGGTGACGGTCCCGGCGATCACGCCCGCAGCGCATCGGTCTTTTTGACCGGAGCCCAGCCGCGGAAGACTGACGGTTCGAATATCCGCAGCGGTATCTCGGTCGATCAATATGCCGCTCAGGTGATCGGCGGACAGACCCGCTTCCCCTCGCTCGAACTCGGCTGCGAGGCCGGACGCGGTGCCGGTAACTGCGATTCGGGTTACAGCTGCGCTTATTCCTCCAACATCGCCTGGGCTTCCGAAGCGACGCCGGTCGGCAAGGAGGTCAATCCGCGGCTCGTTTTCGAGCGACTCTTCGCAGCGGCCGAATCGGGTGACGCCCGCCGGAGTCGCGAGCAGCGATTGACGATGCGAAAGAGCATTTTGGACTACGTCGCCACCGATGCCCAGCGTCTGCAGCAGTCTCTCGGCCGATCCGACCAGAGAAAGTTGGATGAATTCCTCTCGGGCGTACGGCAGGTCGAACGCCAGATCGAACACAGCGAACAAGAATCACGTCAGGTCGCTGGCCCCGAGATGGAGGTTCCCGCCGGGGTTCCGCAGGAATACGCCGACCATATTCGGCTGATGCTCGACATGATGGTCGTCGCCTTCCAAACCGACTCGACGCGGGTGGCGACGATGATGTTCGCCAATGCCGCCAGCAACCGAAATTACCGACATATCGGCGTGCCCGACGGACACCATGACCTGTCGCACCACGCCGGTGACCCGGTCAAGCACGAGAAGATCCGCCAGATCAATCGGTTCCATGTCACCCAATTGGCCTACTTCCTCGGCCGGCTGAAGGCGATCCCCGAAGGAGACGGTACGTTGCTGGATAACTGCATGGTGCTGTACGGCAGCGGACTCAGCGACGGCAATCGTCACAACAACGAAAACCTACCGATCCTGCTGGCTGGCCGAGGTGGCGGCACGATCGACCCAGGGCGGCACGTCAACTATCCGACCGAAACGCCGCTCTGCAACCTGTTCCTGTCGATGCTCGATCGGGTCGGTGCCCCGGCGCCGTACATCGGTGACAGCACCGGAAGATTGGCGGGGTTACAAGTTTAATGGTCAAGCGAACTTGGCCGTTGGGCGCGATCGTCCTGGCTGTCCTGATCGGTGAACAGTTAGCCGGACTGCCGCAGCGAGCGTTGGGCGACCAGCCCGATTCGACTTGGAAAACGTTGATCGCGGAGCTGCAGAGTGACGAAGTCGCCGAGCGGCGTGAGGCCGCTTATGGCTTGTCCGCCCGAGCCGACGAAATCGCCGCGTCCGCGGAGGCGGATCGGGTCGTCGAATCGCTGATCGCCGCTTTGGATGATCGTGACAATCAGGTTTGGATGCAGGCGGTGCAAACGCTCGCCCGACTCGGGCCGAACGCCAGCGCTGCTATCGAACGGCTGGTCGGTGACCTGGGACATCGCGATGACCAACGTCGCTACCGGAGCGCGTTTGCTCTCGGCAGTATCGGACCGGCGGCACTCCCGGCGTTGCTGGACGTCCTCCGCGACGGCCCCTCGTCGACTCGGGGCTCGGCGGCCGATGCGATCGTTTGGCTCGGCCCCACAGCCGCCGAAGCGGTACCTTTGTTATTGGAACTGATGCGACACGAACGCGATTCGCTCAGAGAGCAAGCGATCGCCGCGTTGGTCGCGATCGGCCCCGCCGCCGAGCCGTCGTTGGTCGCTTATTTGGATCATCCGCAGCCGCCGGTTCGCACCGCCGCGTTCGCTGTAGTCGAGCAGATCGGTGCGAGTTCGCCGGAGGCGATTGAGGCGGCCCTGAGGGCCCTTCGTGCTGAGCAACCCGAAATCCGCGCCGCCTCCGTGCGGGCGTTGGCCGATTCACCGGCAGCGCTCGAAACCCGCGTCGAGAGCGTTGCTACCAGCTTGGGCGACCCGAATCCGGTCGTTCGGGACGCAGCGATCGCCGCGGTGATCCGTATCGGCCCGTCGGCGGCCGCGGGGCTGTTGCCGACACTCGAGACGGCTTTGCGGCTGGAAGACACGGAACGCAAACGTTCTGCCGCATTTGTCGCGGGGGTACTTGGTCCCGCCGCTGTTGCGGTGATTCCTGCGATGTTGGATGCTTGGGGAAGTGCGGCGGGCAATGACGGCTCGGTCGAACTCGAAATGACGATTTCGAGTGCGTTAGGGCGGATGGGACCAGCCGCGGTGGCGACGTTGCTGGCCGCTGCCGATCAGGGTTCACTTTCGACCGATCAACTCGCCCGCGCTTTGGCGGGACTCGGCCCCGCCGCGATCCCCGCGCTTGCGGATGCGATCGAATCCGACGTGGCCGAGGTACGGGCTGTTGCAGCGCGGAGCTTAGCGGCGATTCAGCCGGTCAGCAAAACGCACGTCGCGGCGATTTCTCGGCTGCTCGGTGACGTTGATCCCCAGGTTCGGGCCGCCGCCGCTGCCGGGTTTGCGGCGATCGGTAAGCCGGCAAGTGACTACCAGTCGGACCTGTTGGCGATCGCTAGCGATCCCGAACCGATCGTACGAGCGGAGGGTTTATCGGCGTTGGTCAGTATCGGTGGCGATCGTTCGCTGGTCTTGCCTCAGGTCGC
>SKZY01000107.1 GCA_007127095.1 Planctomycetaceae bacterium | reverse complement strand
GAATCGCAGGGGTTTCATCATGGCACGCACCGGGGCGGGCGATGGGATTGGCACAGCCGCGGCTACACCCCGGCGGGCACCGAAGTCTGGAACGCGATGCGGGCATTGGATTACCTCGAATCGCGGCCCGATGTCGACGGCCAGCGGATGGGAGTGACCGGGCTGAGCGGAGGCGGCGTGATCTCGTGGTGTCTCGGGGCGGCCGACCCGCGGGTCAAGGTCGTCGTCCCGGTCTGCCAATCGGGCAGTATCGAACAGGTGGTCACCGATCGCGGCCTCGACGGCCACTGCGACTGTGCCTTTTGGATCAATTATCACCGCTGGTGCTGGTCCGACATCGGCGCGTTGATCGCCCCCCGTCCGTTCCTGATCGCCTCCGGCGCCGACGACGTGCTCTGGCGGCCGAGCGGTTATCGCGACGTCGCCAATCGGATCCGTCGCCAGTATGGGCAGCTCGCAGCCGCCGACCATTTCGACTTGGTCGAGGACCAGTCGCCGCACGGTTACACACCGAAACTCCGCCGAGCGATTTTTACCTGGTTCAATAAACATCTCAAAGATGACGACACGCCGGTCACCGATGACGTGACCGACTATTTCGAACCCGAAGCGAATCTGCTCGTCTTCGCTGGCACCCTGCCAGCGGATGACCGGATGTCGCGGGTCGACGAGCTGCTGGTCGAGCGTGCCGAATTGCCGACCATTTCCGATCCGTCGCAGTGGGCCCAACACCAACAAGCGTCGCTCCAGCGGCTCACGACGATCACCTTCGGTCAGACCGTCACCGCAGGCGTCCCCGAGCTGAATCGGTTCAGTGATGACGGCAGTGACGCCAATGGCAGCGCCGGGACCTACTCGTTCGACAGCGTCGACGGGGTGACCGTCCGGGTCCGGACCAAATTGCCCCGTGATGCCGCTTGGCCGATCCCGATGCTGGTGTCAGCGGCACAGCCCGATGCCCGCAGCGGCTTCAACGGCGGCGGAAGTTCACGGCCCGGCGTCGGTGCGGAGGTCGCGACCGCGGTTGTGGAGGTTCGTAACACGGGCGCCAGTTCGGTCGGACCAGGCTATCTTTGGACGCTTCGCCGAACCTACCCGCTGCTCGGCCAGACGTTACCCGAACGGCAGGTCAGCGACCTCTTGGCGGCCACGGCGCTGCTGCGAAACCGACCGACCTTCACGCCGACCGCCGTCTACGGGCGCGGTGAGACCGCGGCGGTAGCGATTTACGCCGCATTGTTGGACGATTCGATCAGCGAAATCGTGCTCGAGGAGCCGCCGACCAGCCACGAAGATCCGAATGTGGCGGAGTTTCTCGGCGTGCTGCGGGTCGGCGACCTGCCCCACAATCTGGCCTTGGCCTACCCCCGCCGGCTCACCTTCATCGGCGGGGTCCCGGATGCCTATCAGTGGACGCGTGACGTGTATGAAAAGCTGGGCGCGGCCGACCGCTTCCGGGTGATTCCGAGCCTTCGCACCTGGCAACCGCAGTGAACCCGGCCAGTGGTCAGCCCGTCTTGATCTCCGAACGGGGCCGATCGGTCCCGGATCGGGGCGACCCTGCACCCCGCCGCGGCGGCCGGAACCGACATGGTAAGCCGGGCGACCGATCGTTATAGTTGGCGAGAATTTCCGGTCTGCAGAGGACCGTGAGCCGGCAGTTTTTTCAACCTTTCCAGGAATTGCTTCATCGATGGCTACCGATGTCACCAAACTTAGCGCGGTCGAGTCGATCAAGGAGGCCAGTCGGTTTCTCCGGGGTACGATCGGAGAGGAAATTCAGGAACCGGTCGACCATTTCGGCAAAGACAACATCCAACTGTTGAAGTTTCACGGGACGTATCAGCAAGACGACCGGGATGCCCGCGGCAAGGGGAGCGGTGGCAAGGCCTATTCGATGATGCTGCGGTGCCGGATCCCCGGCGGCATCCTGTCGAGCGACCAATTCATCGCCCACCTCGATCTCTGCGATACGCTCGGCAACGCGACGATGAAGCTGACGACCCGTCAGACGATCCAGCTGCACGGGATCCTCAAGGACAACCTGAAGCCAACGATCGCGCGGATCAACGAAATCGGCTTGTCGACGCTGGCCGCCTGTGGCGACGTTAATCGCAACGTGATGTGTTGCCCGGCGAAACGGACCGATCGGGTCCACGCCCAAATGCAACAACTCTGCTACGACATCGCGATCGCCATGGCCCCGCGGACGAAGGCCTACCACGAATTGTGGTTGACCGATGACCAGGGCGAAAAGACGCTGGTCGGTGGCGCTCCCGAACGCGACGCCGAAGAACCGCTCTACGGCACCACCTACCTGCCGCGGAAGTTCAAGATGGCGATGGCCTTGCCGGAGGACAACTGCGTCGACCTCTACACCAATGACATCGGGCTGTTGGCGATCGTCCGCGAAGCTGAAGTGATCGGTTACAACGTGATCGTCGGCGGCGGCATGGGGACCACGCCCAGCGCCCAAAAGACGCAGCCACTGCTCGGCAAACGGATGGCGTTCGTGACCCCCGAGCAAGTGATCGACGTCTGCAAAGCGATCTTGATGGTCCAACGCGACCACGGCAACCGCGAGGACCGCAAGATCGCCCGGATGAAGTATTTGGTCGAGAATTGGGGGATCGAAAAGTTCCGCCAACACGTTGAACAGTACTACGGCAGCCCGTTGGCCGACTGCACCGAGGACGATGTCTACGGCTTCGACGACCACATGGGTTGGCAGGAGCAGGGCGACGGGCTCTGGTCGTACGGGCTAAACATCGAGAACGGGCGGATTTACGACAACGACCGCCGGCAGTTCAAGACGGCGCTGCGAGCGGTTTGTGCCGAGTTCAATCCCGAAATCCGGCTGACCTCGCACCAGAGCATGATCTTTTGTGATATCCGCCCGGACGACCGCGACCGTCTGATCGCGATCCTCCGCGAACACTCGGTGCCGGTTTCCGAGGAGTTCAGTGAAATCCGTCGCTGGTCGATGGCCTGCGTGGCGTTGCCGACCTGCGGGTTGGCGATCACCGAAAGTGAGCGAGCATTGCCGGGGATCATCGATCGCCTCGAAGCCCCCCTATCGAAGCTCGGTTTGGACCGTGACCAGTTCACACTGCGAATGACCGGTTGCCCCAACGGGTGTGCCCGACCCTACAACAGCGACCTGGGGATCGTCGGCAAGGCGAAGGGCAAGTACACGCTGTTCGCTGGCGGCGCGTTGCTCGGCAATCGGCTGTCGTACATCTACAAAGACATGGTCCCCCACGACGTCTTGCACGACGAGATCGTGGCGATTTTTGCCGCTTTCAAAGTGAATCGACTCGAAGGCGAAACGCTTGGCGGATTCTGTGCCCGGGTCGGACGCGATCAACTCGAATCGCTCGCCGCGGCGGCCCCCAAGCCGTAAAGCGATCCCACCCATTCGATTACCCGTTCGCCCGGTTGATACCACGCTATGAAAATCGCTAAATACATCGCTCAAACGACCGGTTCCACCAACATCACAGGCGTCGGGATCGTCGGCGAAGCGGAAATGACGCCGATCGACCTGTCGGCTGCCGGACTCGATTCACTCGAACGGTTGCTGGCCGAATCGTCTCCGGCCGAGGTGGCCGCGTCGTTGCCGCAAGGCGATCCGATCGCGTTGGCCGACGTCCACTGGTTGCCACCGATCGATCGCCAGGAAGTCTGGGCGGCGGGGGTGACTTACAAGCGGAGTCAGACGGCGCGGATGGAAGAATCCGAGGCGGCGGCGTCTTGTTATGACCGCGTCTACACCGCGGATCGTCCCGAGCTGTTTTTCAAAGCGACGCCGAATCGCGTCCGCGGACATGGCCAACCGCTTCGCATTCGCTACGACGCGACCTGGAATGTTCCCGAACCCGAGATCACGTTGGTGCTCAACCCCGAGCTAAAGATCATCGGATTGACGGTCGGCAACGACATGAGTTCGCGGGACATCGAGGGCGACAACCCGTTGTACCTACCCCAGGCGAAATGTTACGACGCCTGCGCCGGTTTGGGGCCTTGGATCGCGTTGCTCGATCCGCTGCCGCCGCCCGCCGAGATCGGCGTCGAATTGCGGATCGAGCGTGATGATAAGACCGTCTTTGGAGGGCGAACCAGCGCTGCCGAAATGGCCCGCGGGTTCGAGGACCTGGTCGGCTGGTTAGGCCGCGACAACCCCTTCCCGCACGGCGCGTTCCTGATGACCGGCACCGGGATCGTCCCCGACAGCAGTTTTACGCTGCTGCCGGGCGACGTGGTCCACATCACGATCGACCACGTCGGCACGTTGAGCAATCCGGTCTTCCAAACACCGCTCGGATGATCAGCGGCCGAGACTTTCGGCCAATTCGGTGGCTTGATAGATGCTTCTCAACGCCTCCCGAATACCGACCGCGGAGACGCTCACCGCGCGGGCCTGGTCGTCGGTATAGAGGTAGTCACCGGTCAGGCTTTGGATATTGCCGTCGAAAATCAGCCCAACCAGCTCACCGGCGCGATTGACGACCGGTGACCCACTGTTGCCACCGATGATGTCGGCGGTACAGACGAAGTTGATCTGGGTGTCGAGGTCGACATCGGACTCGGCGTCGAGCCAGGATTGCGGCAAGTCGAAATCTTCTTGGCCGGCATGTTGTCGGGCATGTTCGTAGGCACCTCCGATGGTCGTCGTCGGCTCGATCGTCTCGCCATCCTGCTCATACGATTTGACGGTACCGAACGCGAGTCGCAGGGTGAAGGTTGCATCGGGATAACCACCGGTCCCTTCGATCGCATTGGTGGCGGCGGTGATCCGGGCGTAGGCCTGCCGTTCGCGTTCCTCGAGTCGTTCGTTGGCTTCGCGTAGGCGTCGGTACTCCGGTTCCAGGATGCGGGCTAAGCGGACCAGGGTATCGTCGGAGGCCAAGACGACGGTCTTGCCGCCGTCGATCAGTTCCTTGCGGAACTCGGGCTCGTCGATCTTTGTTCCGGCGAGCAAATCGGTCGCCCGCTGACGAGGGCTTTTGCCGACCAACATCTCGGCGACCAGTGGGTCGTCGCCACCCCGCAGTTCGGCGAACCGGCCGAGCTCGTCGGCCAGCTTCATCTGTTCGAGGTCACGATAGATCGGGGCTTCGCTCAGCAACCGTCGCAACAGCGATTCGCGAGAGGCGTCGGTGTACTCACGGAGTCGTTGATCGTTCGGTTTGAGATCTTCATCGGCCAAGATCACGATCTGATGGGCAAGTTCGTAGAGGTCACTACGGGGCGACGCGGTTTGCCGGAGGAGTTCAGCTTTTTCCAGCTGGACCGCCGCGATCTCTTCCCAAGCGGCAGTCGCGTCACTGTATTCCGAATGGTCGGCGAGCGCTGCCAGCAGACGATCTTCGCCGCCCCGTTTAGCCGCGATCACACGGGGATCTTGGAGGCCACCGAGCATTCCCGAATAGGCCTTCCGCGCGTTTTGGATACCGAACAACTCGTCACGGGCTCGCCGTTTTTCTTCGGCTCCGCCGAGCGAGAACTGTTGCATCAGGATTTCCTTGCGGCGGAGAAAATCGAGCACATAGGGGAGCCGTTGGTCGCGTAAGAAGGTCAGCGCGGCGGTGGTGAAGATTCGCTGGGTGCGTCCCGGGTTCCCCGAGACGAAGACCAACTCGCCTTCGCTCAGCGGTTGGTCGTTCCAGGCCAAGAAGTGTTCGATCTTGGCCGGTTGGCCGTCTTCGTAGACCCGCATGATCGTGGCGTCGAGGTTGTATCGCGGGTATTCGAAGTTGTCGGCGTCGCCGCCGAAAAAGGCAGCGGCTGTCTCAGGAGCCCAGACGAGCCTGACATCGGTGTACTTGCGATAGCGGTAGAGATGGTATTGGGCTCCACCGAAAAGCGTGATCACGTCGCTCCGCAGACCGGTCTGCTCGTTCGATTCCTGTTCGATCGTCGACATCGCGGCGCGTCGTAACTTCAGCGACTCCTCGGGAGACGCGCCCGGCTTGACCGCGGCATTGACCCGCTGGGTGACGTCTTCGATCGATACCAATTGGTTCAATTCCAGGTCGGGTGCCGGCAATTCGTCAGCGAGCGAAGCGGCGAGAAACCCGTCACGGATCAGGTCGCGATCGGCGGAACTGAGTTTGTGCAGCGTATCGGCGGCGACGTGATGGTTGGTCAAAACCAAGCCGTCACTGGAGACGAACGAGCCCGACCCGCCGCTATTGAACCGGACCGAAGCGAGCCGCAGGTGGTCGGCCCAAGCCTGGTCGATTTCGAAATCATGCCGCTCCTGGAGCAACTCTTTCGGCAAGTCGTTGAACAGGTACATCCCCTCGTCAGCCACAGCGGGTGAGGGAGCGTCCAGGGAAGCAAAGGTCAACATCAGAAATCCCAACAGCAGAGGTTGACGGATCGAACGGGTTTTCTTCACGGGCTTCATCTGAGGGTTCCTGCGAACGTGAGCAAATCGGTATCCCTTGATTCTTTGTCATACCATAGCGGTTGAACAGGGTGGCCGGCTGATGGCACCGCGTCTGGCAGGTTGCCAACCGAGCCGAGCGGCCAATAATCGCAGTGCGTGAGCGACGGGCTAGTAATCAGTGGTGACCCACGAGAGGACGATCATGGGCCGGATGGGAAGTTTTATCGCGGGGATGGTGACCGGTGCGGCGATCCTAGCGATGGCGACGCACTACCACATCGTCCGAGGCAAGCAGGGCGTGTTCGTGGTTCCCAAGGTGCAAAACAATCTGTCGGACATCTACGTCGACACTCGCGGCTTCACGGTCAGCGATTGGGCCGAGCATCGCATGCTTGCCGCCGCAATCATGCGTTCGAATCGGGGTGAGGTCTTCCAGGATTCTTCGCTGGACGGCTTTCGGGCGCAGGTGCAGGAGTTCGTGACCGGCTGGCTCGAGAAACCCTGACGTCGCGGCCGCATAACCGTCCTGACGAATTCAACCCGAACTTTTCCGGCGTGACTCGATCGAGCCATTGGCGGCGGTCGATGAATCCTGCGGACCCCTGTCGCTATCGGACCGACCCGAGATGACAGGCCGCGAAGGATCGCACGCTGATGGGGCGGATGAACCGCAACTCAGTCACGGGAAGGAGTTTTCACCATGACGCCGGCTCGCCGGTGAGGGAATTCGACCGATGGGACTGACTCGCAATCGCTATTTCATGTCAGGGATGCTGCTGATCCTGCTGGGGATTCAGTTTCGGCTGGTGCAGTCGTTCGTGCTGAACGAACCGACGACCCGGACACTGATCAAATTGAGCAAAAAGAGCCCGATGGTATCCAGCGGTTCGTCGCTGTTGGAGGACTTCGTGATGCAGGTCGGGGGGAGCCCTAAAAAGCGGATCGAACCGCCCCGTTGGCTCGGACTGGCGATGGTCGCGGTCGGCGCCGTGATCAGCTTGCACGCAGTGGCGATGCCGCGGCAGTGACCGACCACCCCGCAGCGATCCCCAACGGAACTTGGGAACCGATCCGCCCGAAAGGATTCGTGATACCCACCGAGTCTGGTGAGTTTGTCGGCCGCTGTCGGTCCAACTCACGACGCTACCGGTTGATGTTCCGATGCTGTTGCTACCTCTGATGCTGATCTGGATCCGGGATCCGATGCGTTTCACTCCGACGACGCGGTGGGCCTTCGTCGGCCTGGCGCTAGCGATCGCCACCGTGGTACCCGAACGCCGCGAATCGCCCGAACTCCGATCGCCCCGGTCGGTTGTCGAGGCGACTTCGATCAACGGCCCGCAGTCCTAACGCTCACTCCCCGCCGCGATTCCGCCCGCCTCGACCGCTCTCCCCCCATTTCGAGCGACATTTTTTGGATGCCACAAGGCGGCGATCGCTGGTCCTAACCCGACCGTTGCGGGCCGGATCTTTTCCTTAATGGCAAGTGCTCCGACCAGCCGTTCCAGGGGCGATCAAGGCTTTCTTGCCGACAGTCGAAACTGTAGCTAGTCTCTTGCTAGCTCAGGGACGATTTGCTCGACGTACATGCCTCACCCTTGGCATCGCTCCCATGAAGTTCTTTGCCTCCCCGCTCGCTTTGTTGCGACGGTCTGTCCGTCAGGCTGACGATACGGCAAACCGAATCGACGTTGCCAAGGACGATACCTCTGCCGGTCACCGGGCCCTAGCAGCGACGCCGAATCCACTGTTGGCGGTTACCGAACTCGACGATCGCGTCGTCGTCTCGCTGAATCTCCAAGGAGCTGTGGCTCCGGCGGAACTGAGATCGCTCGGCCAACAGTTGATCGATTTAGTCCAGCGGGCCGGAGCCCGATGCTTGGTTGTCGATCTCAGCGGTGTCAGCCAACTCGGCAGCGAAGCCCTCAATCAGTTGATCGATACCAACTGTCACGCCCGGGCCGCCGGAACACGACTGATGCTGGACAACCTCAGTGAACCACTGCTGGAGGTCTTTCGGATCACTCGACTCGACCGACTGTTCGATATCTCCGAGCCGACCTAGCGAATTGCTAGCCTTCGGCGACGGCCCGATTTTAACCCTCCCGCGGGAGGGTTAAATCTGTCTGATATTCAACATCAACCGCTCCTCAGAAATCAGCATCTACGTCGCCGCATGGCTCACGCCATTGCGTTCTATGCTTGATCTCTCCGGGCGATCTTGATCTCTCCGGGCGATATCCGGCGTCTGCAGCTGACTGCCAACAGTGATGGTGACAGCATAACCGAGGGCTATGAAGATGATTTGAGGGAAACCGGGTCTACCGCGGGAGATGTTACACTGACGGCGATCCCGTCGTGTCCCAACACATCCCATCCCACCTCGACCGAGCTAATTGATGCCTGCCTCAGCGACTCTTGAGAATCGTTTCACGCTTTTGGTTCCGGCCGCAGCTGCGGCGTTTTTGATGGCTGTTTGGTGCCCAGCGACCTGCCTGTTCGCCCAGGAGAGCACGGTCGCGGCAGGCGATGACGAGCCGACCCCACAACGCTATCAGTTGCGGGCTCGGGCCAGTGAGCTCGATCCGGAAGCCCGGCCGCACCCGGAAATCAACTTCGTTTTCGAACGTGACGGCAAGCCGCAAGATCTGCAGAATGCATCGGTCGATACCCGTGTCGCCCCGCGGGGCAAGTTGATGATCTGGCTGATGGGGCACAACGACGCCTTATTTCAACGTGTGAATGGGTACGGGATTCACGCGATCCAGATCAGCTATGCCAACAAATGGTTCGGGATACTCTGTCAACCGAAGCCGAAAGACGCTCAGGCCCGGGGGAACATTCGTCTGGAAGCGGCGACAGGAGAAGACTTCAGCGACGAAATCGACATCCCCAAGCCCGACGGCATGATGGAGCGATCTCGCCAGTTCCTACTCTGGCTCGCTGCCGAGAATCCGGCCGGGAATTGGCAGCAATTTTTGACCTCTGACGGACAAGCTGTTCGCTGGGACAAGGTGATCATCGCTGGCAGTTCACACGGCTCGACCACCGCGGCCAGGTTCGCCAAACAGACCCGCGTCGACCGCGTCGTGATGCTCTGCGGACCGCGGGATCAAGACCAGGATTGGCAAGCGTTGCCGTCAGCGACCCCAGAAAACCGCTATTTCGGCTTCAGCCATGTGCTCGATGGAGGCTGGACCGGAAACCACTATTGCCGTTCCTGGGAACTGCTCGGGATGCATCGATTCGGCGAGATCGTCGATGTCGATCAAGCCGACCCACCCTATGCCAACAGCCGCCGGTTGATCTCCGCCGCAGACGTCAATGGCGATGCCAACCGGGCTCACTCTGCGGTAACCCCGGGCCGTGCATCGCCGAAAACGGACGCCGGCGAGTATCTATTCGAACCGGTGTGGGAATACCTATTCACCCACCCCGTCGATGAGACCGGCGCGGCGACCGAACGCGATCCCGATTGCCGACTTCGCGGCCGGTGATCAATAGGTTCGTGCGACGGCGAACGACGCGAGGTCGATCAGCGACCGTTTGGCAGGCGTGTTGCGTAGACCTGTCAACGCATCGCAGGCTCGTTCGCGGCAATCTTCGGCCGCCCGCAACGTGTACTCGGCCGCATCGCTGTCATTGAGCATCGGCAACAGCGCCGGGAGGCGTGCTTCGACGGGTCCCGACAGGATCGATTGCAACCGTTGCCGATCCGCACCCGCTGCGGTTCGCCACAACCGCAACACCGGCAGTGTCCACTTTCCCTGAGCCACATCGGTGCCGAGTGTTTTGCCGACGGCGGCCGAGTCGCCCCAGAGGTCGAGGTAATCGTCGACGATCTGAAAAGCGACACCCAGCGACGATCCGTAGGCGGCCAGATCTGTCGACAGTCGCTCGTCGCCGCCCGATTGGACCGCTCCCAGCCGGCAAGCGACGCCACACAATTCCCCCGTCTTGTATTCGATCATCTGCAGATAATCGGCTTCGCTCAGGTCGAGCCGATTTCGCGACAACACCTGCCGCAATTCACCTTCACAGACCCGCCGCGACGCTTCACCGATCTGGCGACAGGCTTCGGTCGAACCGAGGGTCGCGGAAAGACGGAACGCTTGCGAGAAAAGGTAGTCGCCCAAGAGGATGCTGACGTGGTCGCCCCAAACCGAATTGATCGTCGCGACGCGGCGACGGGTATCGGCTTCGTCGAGTACGTCGTCGTGGATCAGCGTCGCCGTATGCACCATTTCGAGCACTGCGGCGAGCGTCACATGACCCGCATCGACTCGCTCGGCGTCGACCGCCATACCGGCCAACAATACCAGAGCTGGGCGGAGTCGTTTGCCGCCGAGTTGCACGCCGTGGCGGAGCAGCGGGGCGAGCACGTCGATTCGCGTCCGCAATTCGTCCTGCAACATGCGTTCGACCGCCGGCATGAAACCGGCTACCGGACCGTAGCACTGCGTGGCGACAACCTTCGCTGACGGGCCGTTCGCTGGTGGGCCATTCGCGGACATCTCGCCGCGGTTCGCGTGCGCTGCTCCAGGCGACACCGACCGACCTTGTCGCGTCGTCGGGGCGATCGGATTGACGAAAGCTGGAGAATCCATGAAATCCCACACCTTTTCCATCGGGGAAATTGGTACAGCTCGTCGGCCGTTTGCTGAGAGCCCGGGGCGGTCGAGAATTTGTCGCCGTCCACTCGCCATTTAACCGGTGAGAATCGGCGTGGGATAACCGATCCGGCAACTCAACCCGCTGGGGCAGAGTGGATGCTCGCGCTAGAATAGGACTTGAGAAAAAACGCGAGGCAACGCGCGAACGTCATCGCCGACCGCTATCGCCCGCATTGCCCACGATTCGAATCTGAGTGGAGTCCATGTCGCACTCGTTATTTTGTTCCGCATCCCGCCGCTATGCGTTGGTCGCACTGCTGATTTGCGTATCGGCCCCCCCTGCGACCGCTGCCGCCCCGGAGATGTTGGAGGCACGCGGTCCGACGATGGGGACCGCCTACATGGTAAAGGTCTTCGGCCCGCCGGAGGGTTTTCCCGACGACTGGAAAGTGCGGGTCGATCGTGAATTGAGACAGGTCAATGACCAGATGTCGACCTATTTGAAATCGTCGGAGGTCAGTCGCTTTAACGACTCGGATTCGCTCGATTGGTTCCCTGTCAGTGCCGCCACCGCCCACGTCGTCGACGAAGCGTTGACGATTCATCAGCAGAGTCGGGGGGCGTTGGAAGTCACGATCGCACCACTGGTCGACGCCTGGAGTTTCGGTCCCGGCAAGCGAAATTTGAAACCACCTGAGGCGGCGGTGATCGCGGAGCTGTTGGCGAGTATCGGCAGCGAGCACCTGGCGGTTCGTCGGGATCCGCCGGCGCTGCGTAAGTCGCTGGCCGGCTTGTCGATCGATCTGTCGGCGATCGCCAAGGGGCATGGCGTCGACCGCGTCGTCGATCTGCTGCGGGGATTGGGCGCCGAAAATACCTTCGTCGAGATCGGCGGCGACTTACGGGTTACCGGCGATAAGGCGGGAGAGTTCTGGAAGGTAGGAATTCAACAGCCCGATGTCGCGGGTGACGTCGTCGCGGTCGCCCACCCCTTGAAGGATAAGGCGATGGCGACCAGTGGCGATTACCGCAATTTCTTCGAGTACGACGGGACTCGATACTCGCACACGATCGACCCTCGTAGCGGCTTCCCGGTCCAGCACAATCTCGCCTCCGTGACGGTGATCGCCGACGACTGCATGACGGCCGACGCTTGGGCCACGGCCATCAATGTGCTCGGCAGCGATGCCGGTTTGGAGGTCGCCGAGGATTTAGCGATCGAACTGCTGCTGATGCTCCGCGAACCGGGAGGCGAGCCGCGGCTGGTCGGTACCGGATCGCTGGCGGCGTTTTCGACCGCCGCCACCAGCGATCCGATCGTGGCGGCTGAAGTGGCGGCACCGGACCGGGGGGACGGCACGGCGGCAGCGGGGTGGCTGAGGGTCGTGGCGTTGTCGATGGTCACCTTCGCAATCGTCCTGATCGCGATGGCGGTCGGCGTCATCAACGGCCGCCGCTCGATCAGCGGTTCTTGTGGCGGTTTGGCCAATCGGCGATCGCCCGACGGCGAGATCAGTTGCTCGTTGTGCAGCAATCCCGACAACGCCTGTCGCGAACTGAAGCAACGGATGGGAGAACGCGACTCAGCCGACGCTTCCTAGATCAGCCGACGCTTCCTCGAGAAGCGTCAGAACGAACAAAGCCTTGTGTCGCCGATCGATTCGGCGACACAAGGCTCGTCGTCAGTTCCTCCGAAGGGCTGCTCGATTAGCGGCGACCCGATTGTCGGAAGATTTCGGCGATCCCGAAGGTGAAGAAGGTCGTCGCTCCGAAGTTGAGCAGGTCCTCTTCGCACTTGTACTGCAGGATCAACATATCACCCGGCTGAACCAGCGGACGTTGTCGCGGGTCGTTGATCGCCTTGGTTAAGTCAACCTCGATCGCGATCTGACCGCCACAGTCGGTCTTTCGCAAGACATAAAGCATCCCAGGTGGGACGACGTTGCCGCCACCTCGGTTTCCGAACGGGCCTTGATTTCCTTGCCCGACCTGAGCGCTAGCGATGCCGCCACCGGCCAGTGCCATCGCTCCCAGCACGTCGAGGTCGTAGTCCCGCGGCAACACAAACTCGCCACCGGGCAATAACCCGCCGGTGTAGAAGACTTCGGTCTCCCGAGCCTCGATGTAGACGATGTCGCCGTTGTCGAGCGTGATATCTTCGGGTGTCAGGTTCGGCAGCACACCGGGCGGCAACCGCAACGGGATTCGTAGGATCGAAGGGTCATCGGGAAGCGTCGGTGGGCAGGCGCAGGGGTCCAACATCGCGGCCCGCTGTTGGGTACGGAACTCTTTCATGAACTCCATCCGCTTGCGGCGATCGGCATCTTTGGCGCGAAGCACCTTGACCTCGTTCTTGGCTTGCACACCCGGCAGGCCACCGGTTTCGACCAGGGCGTGCAGGATATCGTTCTGATAAGCCGGCAGTTTGACGATCGAGGCCCGAGCGCTGAGGTCGGACATCCCGCGGATTTCGCTGCCGCGTCCGCCGCCACGGCCTCCTCCTCCACCGACGACTCCGTCCTGACGGACGACCACAACGTTGTAGGTTCGTTCCTGGATCAACGAGACGATCGGCCGAGCCTTCTGCGGTTGCAGCATCTCAGCCGCGATATAGGCATCACGGATCCGGTCACGGACCTGATCCAGAGTCATCCCGCGGACGTCGATTGGTTCGATCAAGGGCAGTGACAACGTCCCGTCTTCCTGCACCGCGATCGGATAACCGAGCGAGGGCGGCAAAACGCTGTCGGCCGCCGGGAAGTTCACCGGCGGTGGTTCGGGCGTCACGTTGGGCGGGTTGAAGGGCAACACGCCGTCGAGGTAGACGCCGAGGATATCCCCCTTGTCGATCTGATAGTCACGCGGCGGTTCGAGTGACAGCAACGAGATATCGACCGGGATCGTGTTATTCTT
>SKZY01000319.1 GCA_007127095.1 Planctomycetaceae bacterium | reverse complement strand
CCCTTGCCCACCAATTCCTGTTCCGCTTGCGTAAAGCGATGGTCGGCATAGCGGAGGAAGATCAGCCCCAAAACGGGAACCGCGTATTCCGATGATTTCAGGTCCGAGTTCGCTCGAAACTGATCAGCCGCTTCCCAGAGTCGTTTTTCTGCGGCGGAGTGATTGTTGGCCATCTAGCTGTGTGCGTCCTTGTGTTCGTGAGCTTCAGACTCCGGGTGCCCATCCCAGAGCAACTCTGCAGTAGGGAGAGTTTAGCAGGATCGCCGGCGAGTTTGCCGCTTGCAGGAACGTTCCTGACTCACCAGCCCGCCCGGCCGATCAATGCTGAAATCCGGTGACGCCGATTTTAGCCGCCGCTCTCTCGTCGCCCAATGCGCCCAAGACACTTCAAGTCGCGACATGTCGGTCCGCTCGGCGGTTCGTCCGCCCGCCAACGAAACGCCATCGGCGGCCACCGATTGGCGTCAACCGCTTCCGCGAGGCCGGACGGTTGATCCAACGGGGCGCGGAATTCACCGTAGGATCCACGAAGATCGCACAAGATCTGCGCGACCTATGAACGGGATTTCGAACAAGCACTGACAGCAGAACCGACTATGAAATGCTCTGCCCACTTGTTTTGTCTGTCTACGACGATTGATCCGAGTGGGCTGGCCCCAGACGAGGAGGATAAAGGCTGGCCATTGTGAGTGTTTGCCGAATCTCGATTTGCTGCTTTCGATTCAGTTTCAGCAGAGAAGTGGTTGCGCGTCCGATCGGAGTCGTGCCAACGATCTTGGCATCGGGCTGCAATTGAAAGTGCTCGTCCCATCGGTCGGTTCGAGGCGAGAAGAGACGGACGATCTCGCACGATAGCGGATCGACCGATGCGATGTCGCTTCCCTTGGCTCGGTTGCAAAGGAAGCATGTCCAGGCGAGGTTCGCTTCACTCGTAGCGCCGTCGTGTTTCATCGCGATGATGTGGTTCGGTTCGTGCGGCAACAGCACGTCATCTTCGTGGATCAAACAGTATTCGCAGTGCTGATTCGCTCGCTGACGGATCTCCCGCCGGAGCCGTGCGGGAACGTACTCGCTCATCGTGGCGATCGAGCGTTCGTCTGGTTCACCCTAATGCGAGCTTTGACCAATCGCATCAACAACTCAGCCTGCTCAAATTGGTCCAATTCGGCACGAGAGGCGTCGTCGAGCGCATTCTCTCGGTTCAATTCCAGCAATTGGCCCGCCCGGTCCAGCGATGCTTGCGACGGCCGGAAATTGAGAATGCTCTCCGGTGAAGGCGCAGACGCGAACAGTGTCGCGATTTCATCAAACAGCGTTGTCGCGGCGGGTGCGGTCGACATTGAAAACTTTTTCGTCGTTCCGGACTGTTCGATTCTACTTACTTCGGCTACCGACGAGACGATCTCGAACTTGGCGAGATCACCCCAGCCAAGCTTCGGATGGGAAAGGTCGCGAACTCCACAGACGGGATTGCAGGCAATGCTCTCGCCGACCAAATACCGCTTTCTGACTCGTCGCGGTTAACCGAGAGCGTCGAGAGATTTCGTTGAGTTGATCGCGGTGTGGCCCGAGAACGCAGCATTTCGGCCTGCTTCTACTATTGGGACAAGGGCGGATGACTTGCTCACCACATGATCGGCACAAAAGCCGGAATCAGATTCTCGGCTTTCTGCGATAACCGGGACACTCCTAGTTAGCGAGTGTCCTCAAAAGCTCCCCGAAAGCAACCCTCTTCGTGAACATTCTCTGTTTTTCAGATCACGCAAGTCAGTTAGCGATTCCGCGTCTCTTTCGGTCGGCTGCCAGATCGACAGTTTACTGAAAAATGCGCGGGCCATGCAAGTGCGAAAACGAGAAAATGAGAGCGCCGGTGCGATGATCAAGCGCATCGCCTGGCGGATGCAGGCGAACGTCGAGGGCGCCTTGTCTGAACGGGCCAGACGGCGAGCCATGGAGTTGGCCGACGACGCCGACATTCGCAAGATGCCGCCCCGAGAGCGCGCCGCCAGCCCCGGCGCCCAGCAGCGGACGGCGACCGTTCCGACCGTGGTGCGTCCCTCCACGGATCTGCTCCCCGGAACCGTCCTCCAGCGCCAGTACAAAGGGCGGTCGATTCAGGTGACGGTCTTGCGCGACGGATTCGAGTTCGAAGGCGAGCGGTTTAAATCACTGACAGCCGTGGCCAAATCGGTCACCGGCAAGTACTCGAGCGGCTTTCACTTCTTCGGACTGCGGAGGCAGGAGGGGGCAGGCCGGAGACGGGAGGCCGAAGGTAGGCGAGAGACCCGAGGCAGGAGGCCGGAGTAGCTAATGTTCCCCTATCCTGCGGCCTCTAGTCTTCGGCCTACTGCCTTCTCAAGGACCGAAGGAGCCCGTTCAAAACCTTGCATGTTTCGACGGCTTGAGCCTCAACGACTGCGATCTCGTCGGTGTTCGCAAATCCCAGGCGGTGTGCGAGCGAGAGTTGGTACTCCACCTCCCTGGCGGAACCGTACGCCATGTCGAGAAAGCGGATGTAGTCCGCGAGGCCGTTTCGGGCACATCCCTCGACGATGTTCGATGCGACGGACACGGCCGCACGACGTAGCTGGGACGTCAATCCGAACTGCTCCTCGCGCGGGAATTCGGAAGTCACGCGGTAAACAGCAAGTGCCAATTCATCGGCCAACTCGAACGCTCGCAGTTTCTTGTGGTCGCGCATTGGTAAGTCCGGAGGCTTGAGACGAGAGGCCGGAGGCGAAGTGCCTGCGGCCTCGACGAACGAAAACCTATCAAACTCGAACTCGGAAGCAAAACTTCATGAATATGAAACTCCGGTCTCCAGCCTTCAGACTCCCGCCTACTACCCGCTGCGCGATCTATACCCGCAAGTCGCCCGAGGAAGGTCTCGAGCAGGAATTCAACTCGCTCGACGCCCAACGCGATGCCGGCGAGGCGTACATCCAGAGCCAGCGACACGAAGGCTGGCAGTGCCTGCCCGAGCGGTACGATGACGGCGGGTTCACCGGCGCGAACATGGACCGGCCGGCGCTGCGGCGACTGCTGGCCGACATCGAAGCCGGCAAAATCGACTGTGTCATTGTCTACAAGGTCGACCGGCTCAGTCGCAGCCTGCTCGATTTCGGCCGGATGATGGAGACCTTCGACAAGCACAAAGTCGCCTTCGTCAGCGTGACCCAGGCGTTCAATACCGCCTCGTCGATGGGACGGCTGGTGCTCAACGTGCTGCTGTCGTTCGCCCAGTTCGAACGAGAGATGATCAGCGAGCGGACCCGTGACAAGATCGCCGCCACCCGTCGCAAGGGGAAATGGTCGGGCGGAATGCCGATCCTCGGTTACACGGTCGAGAACACGAAGCTCATCGTCGATGAAGCCGAGGCAGACCAGGTGCGCCAGATATTCGATCTGTACCTCGAGCACCAATCGCTGCTGGACGTGGTCAGGCAGCTCGACTCGCGCGGCTGGCGAACCAAACGCTGGACGACGCGCAAAGGGATCGACCGCGGTGGCCGGCCATTCGACAAGAACTCGCTCTACCAGCTGCTGACCAACGTCGCCTACATCGGCAAAGTCCGCTACAAGAGCGAGGTCCACGAAGGGGAGCACAATCCGATCATCGATGTCGGCGTGTTCGACGAGGCCCAGGCGGTGCTCGGACGCAACGGCCGTAGCGGTGGACGGGCGGTGCGGAACAAGCACGGCGCATTACTGCGAGGGCTGCTGCGATGTGCGGCCTGCGACTGCGGGATGAGCCATTCGTACAGCACCAAGGGCAGCCGACGATATCGGTACTACGTCTGCCAGCGGGCACAGAAACGTGGCTGGCAAGAATGCCCCGCCCCATCGATACCGGCTGGGGAGATCGAACGGTTCGTCGTCGACCAGATTAAGTGCATCGGCCGCGACCCGGCGGTGATCCGCGAGACGTTG
>SKZY01000063.1 GCA_007127095.1 Planctomycetaceae bacterium | reverse complement strand
CGATTGACGGACAAGCTGAGCAGTGGTCAATCGATTCGATTCAGCATCAGTTGGATCATGGAGGAGTAGGACGTGACCCATCTGACTTTCAACCAGCTCAAAGCCCAGGTTGCGGCGGTTCGGAAGAAAATCCCCGAATCGACGGCCATCGGCATTCGTTCCAATCAGCGTTGGACCGGAGAGGTCCAGTGGCAAGATGGCGACGACGTCTACTGGATCCACCAGTGCGATTCGCCGTTGGCCATGCGAGTGGCGCTGCGAGAACAAGTCGAACCGCACCGCGAGGACGCCCGATCGACTCGCATCCTGATAACCGACTTGGACGACGAGCAGATCGGTGACGATATCCTGGTCCGGCTGAAACCGCGCAAGGTAGTGCCGCTGGACAACTGGCAGATCATTAAATCGTTGTTCCAGGCTCGCGAGATCGACCCACGAGTGACGAAGCATCGCTGGATTGCCACCGCCCTGTTGGACTTTGGAGCGATCGAGGACTGCCCGCCGGTCGCCGCCGGTTTTTTGGACGCCGAAACCGTGTGGCGAATCTTGCTGCGGCAATTGATCGGCTTCGCTGCCGACACGCCCGATTTGTTGGGATTACTCAAATGGTCGACCTCCGCGGCGAATGTTCAGCGCTGGCGAACGCTGGACGCCGCGATTCAGGACGCCGTACGCGACTGGGTCAGCGGGCTAGCCGGACCGGCCGCCGACGCCGTGCTGCGGATCGCGCTGGCAAATGTAAAACCTGACGCGTTGCCGATCGGCTTGGCGGCCGGCGTGATACTGAACCCGCAAGCGAAGGGCAAGCTGGAGAAAGCGTCTGGCAAGCTCGAAGAACGTTATCTGGCGGGTGTAACTCCCGGCGAAACCGTCATCACGGCGTGGCACGCCGCGGCCTCCGACGTCGTTCGCCTGGGAATCAGCGATGGTCGGTTGAAGCAGCAGTTGCTCGCTCGGGCTGACGAGATTTTACAAGAGGTAGGAGGAAAGTCGCATGCCTGGCTGAGTGACAGTTCGCCGCTCGGTTTCGATCAACGCTTGGCGCGTTTCGGCGACCGACTCGGCACCGCACTGCAGGAGCTGGAACGGTGGGACAAAAAGGGGGCGGACCGCTATCCGGGGATCGATCTCGATCCACTTGCAGCGGCTCGCGATTCGCTCGAGGTACACGATCGAGCCGCGCGTGAACGGCGTCGCTTGGACCGGGTTCAAATGGCGATCCGACTGCTGCGCTGGCTCTGCGAGCAGCTTAAAAGCTCGCAGCGAGGTGCAGACAGCAACGCTGGAAAGAGGCTAGATCCCCAGTCGGATGGAAAACCGACAAGGCGTTTTCCGACCAATCTTGCCGAAGCCGCCAGCGCACACCTTCACGAAGGCGGCTTCGTGGATTGGGCACGGATGGCTTTGCGATCGGGTGACCCGGTTCGGGAATTGTCGCAGGGTTACTCACGACTGTTCGATCGGGTTACGGCGATCGTTGAATCGCGTTCTCACCGGTTCGCGGAATTATTGAAAGACTGGACCGCGACTCAGGTTAGCGATGATTTTCTGGTCCCTGTGGAGCAGATTCTCGATCGAATCGTCGCACCGATCGCCAAGAAGTCCCCAGTGCTAGTGATCGTAATCGACGGGATGTCGATCGCGGTGTTTCGGGAATTGATGGATGATCTGCTGGGCAGCGACTGGGCGTTATTGGCCGAGGAGTCCAAAGGGCTGCGGTGTGGTTTGGCGACGGTCCCCAGCGTGACCGAGGCTTCGCGGACCAGCCTGATTTGCGGAAAACTGGTTCCAGGGGCAGCGGCGAACGAGAAAGTCGGCTTTGCCGAGCATACCGGATTGGTTGCCGCTTCGCGCAGCACGCACCCGCCCGTGCTATTTCACAAAGCGTCATTGCAGGAATCGGAAGACGCAAGTTTGGCGGCGGACATCCGCAGGGAAATCGGTTTGTCGCATCGCAAGGTGGTCGGCGTTGTCGTCAATGCTGTCGATGACCATTTGCTCAAGGGTGATCAGATCGGCACACGCTGGACCCGAGACGAGATCAAGGTGCTGCCGTCACTGCTGCACGAAGCCAAGATGTCCCGGCGAACCGTGATACTCCTGAGCGATCATGGTCATATCCTCGATTGCAATGCAAAGGGAAAGCAGGCCGATGGGGGTGAACGCTGGCGATTTGACGATGGTCAACCGAGGGATGGCGAGCTTCCGATCAGCGGTCCGCGAGTGGTGATACCCGAGTCGAAAAAACTGATCGCACCTTGGTCGGAAAAGATTCGCTATGGAATCAAGAAAAATGGCTATCACGGCGGGCTGACGCCGCAGGAAATGGTGGTACCGATCGCGGTCCTCAGCGCCGGAGATTCGTTTCCTGATGGTTGGCACGAAGCGACCGTCGACTTGCCATCATGGTGGAACGAACCGCTGCCGATCGATGGCGATTTGAAGCGAGACGTTCCGGTGATCAAGGCGCAACCGAGGAGGGCGCCCGAGACGTTGTTCGATTTGGTAGAGGCGGAAGCACCACAATCGCCGGAAAAGCCTGGTTGGCGGGACCAGGAAACCACGGCTCCGACACCATCGGGTGCCGCTTGGATCGACGCGTTGCTCGCATCGCCGGTTTTCGAGCAACAGAAGCGGCTCGGCGGTCGAGCCGTGCCCAGCGACGAGGTATTCGCAAGAATGCTTGGCGCGATCGACGCTCGCGGCGGCAAAATGACCTCGCCAGCACTGGCCGGAGCGATCGGTTTTGCGCCGATGCGACTTCGCGGCTTGCTGGCGATCGCGGATCGTGTACTCAACATCGACGGATACGCCGTGCTGACATGCGATGAAACGTCCGACACGATCACGCTCGACCGAGCCTTGCTTTGTAAACAATTCGACCTCACCGAACAGTAGCGACGACCTTGAGCGAATCAAAATCCCATTCGATTAGCCCGCAACGACGTCAGGAAATTATCGATGCGCTACGTCGCGGAACCGTCCCGCGCAACAGTCTCGATGCGTTCGCGGTGGGGCTGGAGCGATTGGAAGGTACGCTTGTTGACGAGCTGAAGAAGGTCAGTTCGGGGGGCAGTGTTTTTAAGGCGGTTCGCGGCGATTACGGGTGTGGCAAGACGTTTTTCGCCAGATGGCTTTGCGATCGAGCGCGAAAGCTGGGATTTGCGACTTCGGAGGTCCAGGTTTCCGAAACCGAAACGCCGCTGCATCGGCTCGAAACGGTATATCGGCGGTTGACCGAACGGTTGGGGACCGCGGGTACGCCGGCAGGAGCGCTGCGGAACCTCGTGGACGGTTGGTTTTTCACACTCGAGGAGGATGTTCTGGCTGAAGGGAACATCGACGAGAATGATGAAGCGGCGCTGCTCGTGCGGACCAACGAGCTGCTGGAGCAACGTCTTGGCAAGGTCAGTGACCTGGCTCCCACGTTCAGCGCCGCGTTGCGCGGTTACCGTCAAGCTCACTCTCAGCGTGACGCGGCGACGGCGGATGGAATTTTGGCTTGGCTGTCAGGGCAACCGAATGTCGCGGCCGCGGCCAAGCGGTATGCCGGCGTCAAAGGCGATATCGACCACTTCGGTGCATTGAATTTTTTGCAGGGTTTGCTGACCGTCATTCGTGACTCCGGCAGCGCGGGAATGCTGATCGTTTTGGACGAGGTCGAAACGATTCAAAGGGTACGCAGCGATGTTCGCGACAAAAGTCTCAACGCATTGCGTCAGTTGATCGACGAAATCGATTCCGGGCGATTTCCCGGCTTGTATTTGCTGGTTACCGGTACGCCCGCGTTCTATGACGGGCCGCAGGGAATCGCACGCTTGGAACCGCTGGCTCAACGCCTGCACGTCGACTTTCAGACCGACGCCCGCTTTGACAATCCACGGGCGGTCCAGATTCGTCTGCCGCCATTCAGCTTACAGCGATTGCAGTCGGTCGG
>SKZY01000215.1 GCA_007127095.1 Planctomycetaceae bacterium | reverse complement strand
TTCGCGATCCTGTTCCTGATTCGCAGTACCAAAAAGGCGATCGCGACTTCCAGTCGCGGTACCGTCGCTGGCGGTTTCGGTCTCCCTAGTGATACCAGCAAAATCGTCGTCTCGGGGACTCAAATCAAAGGTGAGCCGGCCGCAGCTGCCGTGACCGACCTGCTCGGAATGCTTGAAGAGGATGACGCCGACACCTTCGACCAAAAATCGATCCCTGAAGATCTCAAGCTGGAAACCGATCCCAAACGTCGCCGGCAGCAACTCGATCGACTTGACCGACTCGTCCGCGGCAGCCAATCGTGGCAGGCCCGCCGTGTTGCCGCCAAACTGCTCGGCAAAAGCGATGACTTGGCCGTCGTCCCGGCGCTGATCTTCGCCCTCAGCGATCCCGATACGATCGTCCGTCGATCAGCCCTCGATGGGCTGCGGTTCATCAGCCGAAAGTTCGATGACGCCGGCATGCCCGATAAACCGACGCCACAGGAAATCCGCCAAGCTCAGCAATCGTGGCGGAAGTGGTACCAGACGATCTATCCCGGTTACGTCTTTCTCGATTCGGGCAGCTAGTCGGCTGTCTCTACCGAGTTGAGCGGCTCGCGCCCGAGCGGAGGACCCGGACGAGTCGTGTCGAGAACGGCCTGGCACACGAATACCCAAACGATTGGTAGATCCCGACTTTCCTTCGGGGGGGCATGCCCAGAGCCGGAGGCGATGGGCGTGGGAGCCCAAAACCACGCGGCTGACTCCAGCGCAGGGGGGGCGGCTTGCTGCACGCCGAGCCGCGTTCTCGTGGTCACGCCCTTCGTTCCTCAGGGCGTGCCACCCAACTCTTAGGCATGCCACACGAGTATCCTCAGGGCGTGCCACTCAACTTTTAGGCATGCCACACGAGTATCCTCAGGGCGTGCCACCCAACTTTTAGGCATGCCACACGAGTATCCTCAGGGCGTGCCACTCAAATCATGGCCAAGTTTCGTCAACTCACCTACGGCTGTCACGGTCACACGATCGCCAATCGAGCTTGCTGGACCGCCGATGGCAACTCCATCGTCTTCGACACCCGGGTCGACGAAACCCGCTTCGATTCCCCCGAGATTCTGCGAGTCAGCGTCGCGTCGGGTCAAGTCGATACCGTCTATCGCTCGCCGCCAACTCGCGGCGGCGCGATCTGCTGTGGTGTCCCCACCTGCAGTCCCCAAGACGACCGTGTGGTGTTCATCCGCCAAGACTCACCGCCCAGTCGTGATTGGGACTACTGCCCCTGGCATCGCCACGGTGTGATCGTTCGGGCCGACCGGCCCGATCAGGCGGCGACGCTCGACGCCCGTGACCTGGTGTCTCCCTTTACCCCGGGGGCACTCCGAGGCGGCACTCACCTGCATACCTTCCATCCGACGGCGGCAGCGGTACTGAGTACCTACGAGGACCATCTGCTGGCTACCTCGTCGGTCCCGGCTGAAGCCAATCGTCGCTGCTTGGCCGTGCATCTGCTCGACCACCCCGTGACCGTCCCCCAACCGTCGCATCCTTATAACCAGGACGGGATCAGTTTCAGCGTCGTCGTCTCCCGGATCGATGATCGGCCCGAACCGGGCAGTGACCAGATCGCTGTGGCAACCGGCGAAGCCTGGCTGGGGCGACAAAACCGGATCGCCTTTCAAGGGACCGTCAGCGATGACTGCGGTAGAGCGTTCGTCGAACTGTTCCTGCTGACGTTGCCGAGCGATCTGAAACAGCTGATGATCGCCGCGGATCGCCCGCTGCAAGGGACCGCCACGACTCGCCCCGCCGTCCCCGCCGGCGTCTCACAAACCCGCCTCACCCATACTCAGGGGGAACGGTTTCCTGGGCTGGCCGGCCCGCGGCACTGGGCGGTCGCATCACCCGAGGGTAGCCGAATCGGCTGTTTCCGACGCGACGATCGCGGTATCGTCCAGTTCTGGACTGTCGACTCCTCAAGCGGCGAACCGCGACAGGTCAGCTGTGCCGACTTCGAACCGACCTCCGCCTTCACCTGGCATCCCGACGGTGGGCAGGTCGCCTACGTCGCCGATGGCAGCGTGATGTTGGTCGACGTCGATACCGGCCGGCCAACGAGGTTGACTCGCAAACGCCCCCCAGCCACCGCCCCGACCCATCACGCGTGTGTCTTTTCCCCTGACGGTTCGGCCATCGCCGTGACCTGCCCGGTCGTCGACAGAAGCGGATCGTCCGCGAGCCGTTTTCCGCAGATCCACGTCGTCACCGACTGGTAACCGCCGAAGCCTCGACTTAGCCCATCACCACGCGAACGATCCGTTGCCAATAGCCGCTACGTTTGCGTTCGAGTTCGGCGAGTCGATGGGCTAGGTGCGACTGCAGTTCGGTCCCATCGAGTCCTGGCTTGGCGTTGCCGTTGGTCGTAGCGGTCCCGTTCAGCTTCGCAACCGTCCCGTTCACTGGTGGCATTCCAGCCGGCTTGGTGACGCTATGGATTCGGGTGGAGCGCTTCGCCGACCTGTCCGCATTCGCTCGGGCAATGCCATTGCTCGGCGACGACGGTTTCGCCTGCTGGCCGGTCGAGTTCGCCGGTAGTGAACCGTTGACCGGAGCGGTCGACGGCTCGGAGATCGAAGGCGATACGGCCTGTCCCGTGATCGATTTTGGGCCGTCGCCGACCAGCTTTGCCTGGATCTGTTGGATCTCCTCGGTCAAGGAGCGGACATAGTCGAGTTCATCGCGAACCAAGTCGATGTTCTGGTTGTGCAGCGACGACAGCATTTGCATCGTCAACAGGATCATCTGATTCTGCTGGCTCAGCATCTGTTGCTGCATGGATGCCGATTGATTCAACATCGACATCACGAACTCCTCAGACAATCCTTCTGATTTCTGCCGTCCGGTTGGTTCGTTACTACTGAACATTTCGACGGTGTTGAATGTCGATTCGGGAACGACCAAATGCCGCCCCGTCTCGACGATCGCCGCCGTCTCGGTCTGCTCAACCGACATCCGAAACCGTCCAATGCGAAGGACGTCACCGGTCACCAAGCGGGCGAATGGTACCCGTTGCCCGTTCACATCGATCCCGTCTTTGCCCAGCAGATCGATGACCCACAAACCGAATCGCGTCCTCAGCAAACTGGCATGAACTCGCGAGACACTGCCGTCGTTGAGCGGGATATGGCAGGTTGGCAAATGCCCCAGCAGCGTGACGTTCCTGCCGATCCGCCATTGGCGACTCCGATCGGCAGCAAAGCGGGCATTCAAAAAACGCAACATCACGTCGGCCCGGCCGCCGGCCGCCGCCCGATCCCCTTCTTCGATCTCGGGCTCAACGTACCCGCTGTCGGCGACTTCATCCGGTACCGGAAGACTCAATTTTAAGCTGTAGCGGCCGATCTGCAGTTGTTCGTCGGGTGCCAACCAACCCGCCGGTTGCGGTCCGTCAGGCCATCGGACCCCGGTCCGGCTACCGAGGTCGGCGCAGAAGATTTGGCGACCGATCGGCTGGATGTAGGCGTGGCGATGACTGATCGCCGGATCGTCTAATCGGATCTCGCATTGGGGCGACCTGCCGACGATCAGGAAGGGATGTTCCAATAGTCGCTCGTCACTTCCCTCACGGCCGTCAGACGAGATCGAGACTCGCACCGGTACACGACCGCCACATGCGGCGAACAGTCCATCGATCCCCTCAAGAGCAGACATCTGAAACCATTATCAATCGCGCGATCGGACACGTGACTTAATCCGCACAGTGGCTCCCGACCGAATTTTAGAAATGAGAGTGGCGAGAGAGCCAGAAACCGCCGCAGCATGGGGGGTGGTGTCCCCCAAGCAGCCTCCGATTCTGTCATCGCCCCGCCGCGATGTCAAGAAAATCGGGCGAGACGATCTGACCGTTTCGCGAAATTGCGTCGACTTTGCGGGTTGGGGTCGAGCGGAAATTAAGTTTCAGGCAGCTTTCGTGCGACGCAC
>SKZY01000028.1 GCA_007127095.1 Planctomycetaceae bacterium | reverse complement strand
CGGGTTCACCCGTCTCGTCGACTGAGTTCCGCAATGTCGATCGGCGTTTACGTTGGCTTCAAGTCGTATTCATTGCGAAACCGTTGAATGTCCTGGCGATGCCCCGTGACCATTAGTATGTCGCCTGCCATCAATGAAAGCGAAGCCAAGTACCCACCGCCGCAACCATGCTGCCGGCAACGATCAAAAGGAAGTCGGCAAGCCAGAAAGACAACAATGCGTCCGCCGGCCAGTCACTCGGCTGAAACCACTTCACGCTGGGCGGGTAAGCCAGGAGTCACCCCACCAAGCTGCCGTACCGATGGCCTGGACGAGGAAGTACGCAGAGACGATTTGCCGTGCTTGCATCAAATATTGTTAACCGCAAGTCCGCTTCCTGGAAAACGGCCCCCGGACGGATTCGCTATCAAACGGTCGCAACGTTTCTATCCCTCGCCATCAGAAATCGTCAGGAAATGATACGGGTGCAGAGACGAAGCTCGGATCGGCCTGGCCTGCTCAACGGCTCTAAAGCATCTCATTGACGTTCGGTTCCGCCGCCGACTTGATCAACTCCACCAGCTCGGCGTCCATAAGTCGGTAGCCGCCCGGAATGTCCGAGACATACAACGGCTCGAACTTCGACTCGCCCGGGAGTTCGGAAAACGAAGGCGAGAGAAAGTGTCGTTTCGTTTTGCGGCAAGGTCGCAAACCTGATTCATCCGGCACTTGGACCAGCAATGCGTCATGCCGATCAGGAGAAACGAGAAATGCAGCGAACCGCAGTTATCACGCATTGCAACCGGTACGATCAGCAGCATCGCCTCACCAAGCCGTGCCCTACGAAGCGTCCTCGCCACACCGAACCTGCTAGAATCTGACTTTGTCTTACTCGACTCCTTCTCGTTCAGAAACGCTGACTTGTTCAAGGCTGAAACCAATGGAAGCTTTGCTGGGACTTTTGGTCGGAGGTGCCCTCGTTCTTTTGTACACGAGAATAATTGGCCCTGCACTTAGCGAGCGTCACAACAAAAAGCTTTCTCCGACAAACGTGGCATCCCTGCTTCAAACACACTTTAGTTCTGTTCCGATTCACCAGCTCTCTGTCTCAGAAAGAAGGTTTCCGTTTCGAATGCGGGCAGACCTCCAGGGAACGATCGACTCGCTGATGAGCGAGGAATTCGCTGTCCTTCAGTTCCTCGGTGTTCAGAAAGAATACAATTTCGGCGGCATTTCGATTTCCGACTGCATGATTGAAAGCGAGCAGAACCCCGCCGTCTCGGCTCCTCCTGAATATGAAGAACTGGACATCGGTGACGACCAGCCATTGCGAGTGCTTAAGCAAGGTTTGTGGCTTCTCGAATGGAAGGAGTCTCGCTTCGCCGTCTTGCTTTCCCCGTGCGGACTGCAAGGTGACATCACCGGGATGCAGGTCCAAGTGGCGATGCCAAATTCGTCCGAGGGAACGAAGCTTACACAGATGTTTTTCAGTAAGCTGGAGGAAGCAGTTTCTGAGGCACAATCGTATCGAGGAAAAATCCTGTCTTTGGAAAAGACAGAGCACGCATTTACGGGAAAAGCGTCTGGCATCACGGTCCACAAACTGCGACAAGTCGAGAGGGATCAGGTTATCCTTCCCGAGGCGACACTTTCCTTGCTGGAGAGAAACGTTGTGCAATTCGTAAAACAACGCCCACCGTCACTTTGGACGATGGAGTCACCGCTGAGATCGTGAGAAGAACCGAAGGGGTGAGTGCGGCTTTCATCAAAGAACTCATGCGGCGAATCGCCCAGTTCGCAATCGAACGTGACTGCGACGACCAGATCACTCATCAAGATGTGGACGGGGCACTTGACGAGATGTTGTTCAAAGGTGGGTCACTGAACTTGAGCATCCTGGGTGCAAACGAACGAGTTTCAACCAGTGAGTGAACGGAGGTGCGAAACGATGCCTCGCAAAGACCACTGGGATGCCGTTTACACGGCCAAGACCAACGACGAGGTGAGTTGGTTCGAGATCGATCCCACGATTTCACTCGATTTGATTCAGCAAGTGTCGCCTCCCCCAAGCAGCGTGATCGACGTGGGGGGAGGCCAGTCGTTTCTGGTGGACCGTTTGCTCGATATCGGGATCGACGGAGTGGCGGTTCTCGACATTTCCAGTGTCGCTCTGAACCGATCGAAGGAGCGACTCGGCGAGCAAGCCGCCAGCGTCGAATGGATCGAAGCTGATATCACGTCGATCCCCGATGTGGGCAGATTCGATCTCTGGCATGTCTGTGGAGCCGAAATGAGCGTTGAAATCCGCCCCGAAACAGAACAGGACCGAGCGGCGATCCGACTTGTCAATCAGGCGGCGTTCGGGGGTAACGCCGAGGCGAATCTCGTCGATGCCCTGCGTGACGGCGGCTTCGTCGAGGTATCGCTCGTCGCCGTAGACAACGAGCAAATTGTCGGCCACATCCTGTTCAGTCGAGTGCAAATCGCTGCAAGGGACGAAACGGTGGATGCCCTGTCGCTTGCGCCGATGTTCATGCCAAACGAAAAGGGAAGGACGGTCTCGGTGGCACTCAGGATATCGCCATGTGGGGCACCTTTCTCAGCCTCCTACTGGCCGTCGTCTCCATTTTTTCCACTTTCTGCTGGCTTTTGTCGCTCTTCTTCCAGTGAAGCTCCGTCAACTCCGGTTCTGCGAAAGTACATTAATGTTCTCTTCGATGTGCTGATCAGAATCCCGCATTCATCCACGTCTTCGATTCGGCAATTGGTAAGCCTCGCGTCTCCGAGTGGAAAGTCCTGTACGGGCTCACCGGTTGCGAGGCCGAGCGTTACGAAATGCCAAAGAGTTGGGTTTGGCAGCGCCCAATGCTTTTTCGTTGGATGTGGCCTGGTGTTGGGTTCGTTCGAAACAATTAAGTAAATAAACGGTGGGACGAGATGATATGAGCCGATGTGGCGGTCCAGCTGCTGAATGGAAAATGTCCAAACTTTGTCTCCCGATTCAGTCTCAGCAGCGATTTCCAGCGTTCCTTGCTGCCACCCTTCAGCTTCTTGGGCATGCCGAAGAAACAGACCGCCTCCTACGTCCACTCGTGGATGATGACGCTCCACACCGCTGCGAGCAAACTCTGAACCAATTGACGTTGGCATCTCGTGAGACTGAACGTCCGTGGGGGCCAGCTTGTGAAGCAGCTTTCCCGTTTGCACTTCGATCACTCGACCGCTATTGCAGAAAAGCTTGCCGTCTTCGACATGGTGCGGCGAATCCCGCAATTCGTTCGTAAATCCGGGAAGAAAGTCCAGCAGCCGAACAATGCGGCCCCAAAAGCCGGAGCCGTGCGAGGTCCATAGTAGACGCCCCTTTTTAAGGGAAATCCCGTAGCAGCCAAAGTCTGCGGTCCATGGCCCGTCGGATCTCATTTCGCTGGCAACGATGACGCCCGAATCAAAAGCACGGATGGTATTCGGACGAAAAAACGTGCGCTGCCACTTTGGGCTTCCCGTCGTTCGCTCCAAGCAGAACCACTGGCCAACGACGTGATGCGGCAGCAAGTGAACGTGGCCGTACCACTGCGTCAGTGATTTTTTACTGGCAAACGTCCATTTCGGCCCCTTTTCAAGCATTGCTTTGGCCTGCCTTACCTTTTCCAATTGCCGAAAACTGGTTCACTTCGAAGGCAACCTCTCGATAAACTCCACGACCTGATCGATCCACGCCTGCAACAGCGACTTTGCCAGCGCGGCACAGTTGACTGATTTAAGCACCCCCGAAGGAGTCTTTGGGCATAACCTCCTCTGGGCACGACCAGATCGCTGGGGCGTTTACTCGCAAAGATATACAAAGGGAGCTTGGTTGTGTGATGGATCACGGCGAGCACCTCGGGATCGGGATAGACTCGACGGTGATCATCCCGAAGGGATACAAGCCATTAGCCGGGGGTTGGAGCGCAGCGACCACCCCCGGAGGAGAATCGCCCGACAGAT
>SKZY01000111.1 GCA_007127095.1 Planctomycetaceae bacterium | reverse complement strand
CGATAAACGTCAAGTCGATCGTGGTCGAAAATGATGTCGTTCATGTCGCCCCATTCGAGTACGAGTACGAGTACCGGCCTGCGGCCTGAGTACGAGCACGATTGCTTTGAAACCAGAACTTGTAGTTGTCCCAGGATTGGGTTCGCAGGAAATAATTATTGGGCCACTTATCCTCAGTCGCGGGACTCCGTGGACCCTCAGACTCCCAATCATCTCCGGTTTCCTTGCCAGTGTCAATCCCGAGGGGTGTGGTGACTCCCGAGTAGCGGAAGAAGCCAGCGCCGGACGGTACGTGTGTTCACAAAGTAGTGCCTGCCAACCCCCGGTTGGTAGACAAGTCAGCCGCAAAGTTAGGGAGACGCCCAGATTCCGCTGCAGGCCCCACGGACGGCCGCGAAGGCCACAGCCAAGCCGCAGGTAGCTCGGACGCGGCGAGTGGCAGCGAAGGCCTAACGGGGAGGCCCGGAGTGTGTGCCGCTGATTTCTTTGGGGAGTGTACAACGGACTGTACAGCAGCGGCGTTTCTTGTGCCCCTCGCTTGGCGGGGTGGGCAGCTAGTTGGGCAGCAGTTCGGTGTCGTTTCTTGTCGTTGGCTGTAGGTGGCTGTCGCGTTTTTTCGGATTCGTGGGGGTGTTGTTGTTGTTGTTCGAGTCGGTGGCTGGGCGCCGGGTCATCACGAACTCGCTTAATTGGGGGCGGTGGAGTGATTGGCGGAATCGCTGGAAGGACCAGGGCCACATCGCGGTTCTGCCGGACTGGTCGAGGTACCAGCTTTGGCAGCCGGAGTACCAGGCGGTTTGCTTGATTCCGGCGTCGGCCTGACGCATGAACGCCTCACAGGCGGAAGTTTTGGGGGCGATCAGGTCGCAGTTGCCCGACCGGATTTGGTCGATCAAGCGGAGCAGATATTCGACCTGCACTTCGGCGACCGCGATCGCCGAGTAGTTTCCGATCGGGCTGTAGGGCCCGAGTGTCATGAAGAAGTTGGGGAACCCGGGGATCGCCACTGAACGGTGCGAGGTCGTGCCGTCGCGCCAAGCGTCAGCGAGCGTCAGGCCGGCTTCACCGGTTACGTTCATCGGTCGCATGAACCGATGGGCGTGGAACCCGGTGGCGTAGATCAACACGTCGAGGGCGTGAGTCTGCCCCTGGTCGGTTTCGACACCCTGGGGCGTGATCCGCCGCAGGTTACCCGATTCGACGGTGACATTGGGCCGCTGAAGCGCTTCGTAAAACCCCTTGGCATGGATCAACCGTTTGCAGCCGACCCGGTCGGTCGGCGTCAAGCGTTCACGCATCACCGGGTCCTTGACCTTTCTGCGCAAGTGTCGCAGGCACTGCCAGCGGACCCAAGCGACATGCGGCTTGCTGCCGATCATCGCTTGGGAAAACGACCATTGGAACGCCTTGCCGAACAGGTAGTGAAACGTTTTGGCCAGTCGAGGAAAGCGGCCCAAGACGCGTTTTTCCCAGTCGCGGTAACGGCGATTGGGCATCGGAAAGATCCATTGCGGCGACCGTTGAAAAACGACCAGTTCGGCCGCTTCGCGGGCGACCGCCGGGATCACTTGTGCCGCTGTCGACCCGGTCCCGATGATCCCGACACGCTTTCCGGCAAGCGAGCAGTCCCGATCCCAGCGGGCGGTATGGAAGTCGGTACCGGCGAAGCGGTCACGCCCCTCGAGCTCCGGAAACTTGGGGTTATGCAGGATACCGGTACAGCAGATCACGACGTCGGCGTGAGCGGTTTCGCCGTCGGCGGTCGTCAACCGCCACCGCGAGTCTTCCAGACGGGCATCGGTGACCGATTTGGAAAAACGGATCAATTGCGAAACCTCGAACCGCTCGGCGGTGGCTCGTAGGTATTCCCAGATCTCTCGCCCGGTGGCAAAGCGATGGCTGTAGTCGGGATTGGGGGCGAACGAATAGCAGAACATCCGCGCCGGGACGTCGCAGCGAATTCCCGGATAGACGTTGTCTCGCCAGACGCCGCCGAGCGAGTCCGATTTTTCGAAAATGGTGATCCGGCGATAGCCCGCCTCGAGCAGTCTGATGGCGGTCAAAATACCGGCCATCCCCGCCCCGATGATGACGATGCTGGGCGACGACGGCGACGCATCGGCCGCCTCACGCGACGACTCCCTAGCTTGATTCATCCGCTCATCTCCAGCCGTTTTTCGATTTAGCAATGGGCGGTAAAAAACGGTCCGGCACCGGTTGCGAGCAACTCGCCCTTCGGGTGCTTTGCACAAAAGGTGCCGGACACTCATTTTTCGCTCGATCCCTACCCCTACACTGGTGGATGGTCGTACCTGGATTTCCGATTCACTTACAAGTTCAAAATGCGGAGGTTAAGCCGATGATCGATCGATGGATTCGAGGGTTGGGACGGTTGAGCGTCGTGGCGGTACTGGTCTTCGGTGGACGGGAGACGATCGCAGCGCCTCCCAATGTCGTTTTCATCATGGCCGACGATCTCGGCTGGGCCGATGTTGCGTTTCATGGCGGCAATGCACCGACTCCGAACCTCGACCGCCTGGCTGCCGAAGGGCTCGAGTTGGCTCAGCACTACGTCGCGCCGGTCTGCAGCCCGACCCGTGCGGCCTTGATGACGGGACGGTTTTGGAGCCGGATGGGGGTGACGACGCCGACCAACGAACGGGCGCTGCCATGGGAGACGACGACTGTCGCCACCGCTCTGCGGTCGGTCGGTTACGGCACCTGCTTGATCGGCAAGTGGCATCTCGGGTCGCTACCCGACGAGGGCCCCAACCGCTTCGGTTTCGATCATGCCTATGGTTCGCTCGCCGGCGGGGTCAGCCCCTGGAATCACCGTTACAAGAAGGGGCCGTTCACGCATACCTGGCACCGCAATGGGGAATTGGTGGAAGAGACCGGTCACGTCACACCGTTGTTGACCGATGAGGCGATCGGCTGGCTCGAATCGCGAGGCGATGCGCCGTTTTTTCTCTATGTCCCCTACACCGCCGTCCATCTGCCGTTGAAGGAGCCACAGGAATGGCTCGATCGGGTCCCCGATTCGATCGAGGGTGAAGTCGCTCAGCACTATGCCGCCAGTGTGATGCATCTCGATCACTCGGTCGGCCGGATCCTCGCTGCGCTCGATCGGCTCGGCCTACGAGACAACACGTTGGTCGTTTTTACCAGCGACAACGGTGGCAGCACGGCGGAGAACAACGATCTGAAGTATCCCGATGACAATTGTCCCAACGGCCGGTTAGTCGGCAACAACGACCCGCTGCGAGGCGAAAAAGGGAGTCTTTACGAAGGCGGGACGCGGGTGCCGACGCTCGTTTCTTGGCCGGGACACGTCAAGCCGGGCCGGGTCGATGCGCCGGTCCAGATCGCCGATTGGATGCCGACGCTCTGCGGGCTGGCCGGCTTTCGGCCGACCGACGATCTCCGCTGGGACGGGACCGATATCAGCGGCCTCCTGACCGAGCATCGGCCGCCTGCCGAGCGACCGCTCTATGCGGTCGGTCCCGGCGGCCGCAGCCGGTCGCTCCGCTTGGGTGACTGGAAACTGGTCGTCACCCGTACCCCCGCCGACCGTCCCGATCAACACGAACTGTTCCACATCGCGGAAGACGCGAGTGAAGCGACCGACTTGTCCGCGGCCGAACCTGAGCGGGTCGAGCGATTGCTGGAAGTCCTGCACCAGGTCGCCGCCCGCGACGGTGACGCCGCGGTCACTCGCTGATCCGTCACTCGCTGACTTGCAGCGTCATCGCCCGTTGCACCAGTTCGACCAGTTCGGCTCGGGTGGGATCGTCGCCGAATTCCAACGAGGCCAATTCGCGAGCGACGTCGGTCAGTGTCCACTGACCGCGATGTTCGCTGGTCCGCAGTTGCAGGCCGAAAGCGGCGACCAGAGCCGCGAAGCGAAACTCGTCGCTCGCAGCCGTGAACGCGTTTCCTTGGTCGCGGCCGATGAACTCCAGCTTGACCGATTGGGCGTCGGCT
>SKZY01000393.1 GCA_007127095.1 Planctomycetaceae bacterium | reverse complement strand
GTGGGTGTCGTCAAGCGTGCCGGTGGCCAACCAGAACAGTTCGTGCCGATCAGCAACATCGCGCTGGCGGGCTGGTTGACGTCGGCGAGAGCCGTTGCCGAGACCAAGTCGCTGATTCAAGACCTCGAACAGACGATGCAACGTGGCGTTTTCCGAGAGCTGTTCGGACGGGTGGACCGCGAGGATCTCCCGGCCGGCCGGGCCTTCCACACCGATGCGCAGGTTTTCCTGGATGGGCGGTTGGAGGCGTTGCTGATCGAGTCGGGCGAAACGGAAACTCGCGGTGCCTGGGAATCCGACCAAGATTACTGCGACTTGCGCGACCGAGTGCAGAGCCTCCGCAAATGCGTCGGCCAGGCGCCTAGTCCCTACGTCGCCGCGTTGGTCGCCGATGGTGACCGCATGGGGGCGGCGCTCAGCCACCTGACCGATGCGGCGGCGTTGCGACAATTCTCGAAATACCTGAGCCAGTTTGCGGAAGCGGCCAGGACAATCGTCGAGCAAGAGTGCCTGGGCAGCTTGTTGTACGCTGGCGGCGATGACGTGGTCGCCTTTGTCCCGCTGGAAACTGCGGTTACCTGCGCCGCGAAGCTGCGAAGTAGCTTCCTCGATTTGATGGCGCCAGGGAACGCTCTGCCCGCAGACTGGCAAGACGCGTCGGCCCTACCAACCCTGTCGGTCGGGGTCGGAGTCGGCCACGTTCTGGATGGCATGGGCAACCTATTGGAACTGGGACGATCGGCGGAACGATTGGCCAAGGGGAGCAGCCTGCCAACGCGGGACCAGCGAGACGCCCTGGCGATGGTGCTCGCCAAACGCAGTGGCGGACGAGTGAGTTGGCGGTCGCGATGGCATGCCCCGGCTGGCAAGACGGCCGACGAGGTGGTTTCGGCGGCGATGGGCCGGGTCGGTGCCTGCGAAACGACTTCCCTGTTGCCAGCGACGAAACTGGCCCAAGTCCGTCGGCAAATGATCACCTATCCGAACCGTGTCGACGCGAGTGAGTCGGCACGATGGGCGGAACTCGTGCGTCACGATGTCTTTCGCACTTTGAAACGGAGTGGTCGAGGGCTCCAGGAGGTCTCGGCCATGCCAACGCAGGAAGTCGATTCATTCGGCTTGGATTTGTCCGCCGGCGATTACAGCCGAGTCTGCGAAGAGCTCGATGCTTGGGTCCATTTGCACTTGATCGCCAAAGAGTTGCGACGGGCGAGTGTCCCGTCGCTCGGTTCAAACGAGGAGGTGGCGGCATGAACAGGCAATGGGTTGTCGAACCTCGCCATGGTTTCTTTGCGAAGGATGGTCGCGGTTGGTATGCCGGCGCGGGCAACTTAGGTAATTCGTTGCCCTGGCTGTTGCCGACTACGTTGCGAGGCGCCCTCTGCACGGCGGTGGGGCGGGAATTGGAGCGTCAACGCCCGAACCTGTTAACGCCGCAGGAATGGCTGGAACTGAAGTCCGAACTGCGTCTGCGTTCGGTGATCGCTACCCGCACGCCGGTCGGTTCGAACTTCACGACGGCGGACCGCATGTGGCCCGCGCCCGCGGACGCAATTCACTTGGCCGGGCAACCGGCCCCCGTCCGCTTGGTGGCTCGCGCCGCGGAAGCTCAGTGGTGGGATGCAGCGGATGATCCGTCGCTACAGTGTCTGGATTGGTTGACGATCGATCCCGCGGCGGGTCACTCCAACGCGAAACCGGAACGCGGACCAGCTTGGTGGACGGAAGCCGAGTTTTTGGGTTGGCTCCAAGACGCGGTGGGTGCCGGACCAAGTGCCGAGGTTTCGCCGCACCGTCAAACCCAATCCAGAACGGACATCCATGTGAAGATGGACGCGGCTTCCGGGACGGCTGAGTCAGGCTTGCTGTGGGCCCACCAATTTCGCGAGACGCTCACGGTCGCTGAGGCGTCCACGGCGGGGAGAGGGATGCCCGAAACACATTTCGCTGGTTCCATTTGTCGCTGGGGATTTGGGGTCGATGTCGAGGTCACCGAAGAACGAGCGGCCCAGGTAAGTCCAACCACGGCAACCCTCGCCGGTGATCGGCACTTGGCATCCCTGTGGGAGGCTAGCGACCTGACCGTTTTTCCGCAGGCGTATCGTCAAGTGTTAGCAGGTCTGCACATCGGAAAACGTTTGCGGTTGTACGCGACCACTCCGACCGTCTTCGACGAGGGCTGGTGTCCGGTCGGTTTCCGGCTCGAGAACAACCGGTTGGTGGGCAAGTTGCCGGTGATTGATGTACCGGTGAAATTGGTCGCCGCCGCCGTCGGACGGCCCGTTCCCGTCAGCGGTTGGGATCTGGTCGCGGACAGTGACGCGTCCTCCCACTCGGACGGTCGCCAACACCAAGCCGGCGGCGCTCCACGACCCACCCAATTGGCGTGCCCCCCAGGATCGATGTGGCTGGTAGAGCGGCTCGATGGCCAGTCGTTCTCCGCCGCCGACGTCGAATCGTTTTGGTTGGCGTCCTGGGGACGCGGGACCGACGACGGCCTCGGCGGATTCGTCGCCGGCGTGGACCTTGACGGTTGAAGATCAGCTCACCCCGAACCTTGCCCAAAAATGATTAAACCCCGCACTTCGCCGGAGAGGAGATCCTTGAGATGAAACGAATGTCGTTCCTGTTGCATGCCCTGTCACCGCTGCACTGCGGTACGGGGCAAGGCGTGGACATCATCGACTTACCGATCGCCCGGATGCACTCGACCGGCATTCCGTTTGTCCCGGGATCGTCGCTCAAGGGTGTCATGCGGGATGCCGCACAGGGAAAAGCCGAAGAAATCTTCGCTGTCTACGGACCTGATACAGCGAACGCGTCGGACAATGCCGGCGCCTTGGTGATCGGAGACGCCCGGTTGTTGTTGCTGCCGGTTCGCTCCTTCTTCGGCACCTTTTGCTGGGTCACTTCCCCGCTGCTGCTCCATCTGGCCGCTAGGGACTTTGAGTCGAGTGGTCTACAGCTTCCGTCTGGTGTGCCTGCGATCGTCGGTCGGGGTGCTCGGGTGGCTCAGGCTAATCACGCGAATGTCCACAATGGCAAGGTTTACCTCCAAGACCTGGATCTAAACGTCAAGGTCGAAGCGGCCGACTCGCTGACGGACCAGTGGTTTAAACTGCTTGCGACCTTACTGCCGGAATCGGAAAGGCCGTTGCTAAACACACGGTTCGCCATCATCGATGACGAGACGATGACTTTCCTGTGGGAGACGGCGATGCAGGTGGATGCCCGCAACCGCATTAATGAGAAAGGCGTCGTTGTCGATGGAGCACTCTGGTATGAGGAAAGCCTGCCGCCGGAATCGATCCTGGTCGGTCAATTCGCCGCGGAAGCGACCCGGCGTAGCGGCGTCAGCCTGTCGCCCGATCAGGTGATCGCGTTCGCATTGCCAGCGGGCCTATCGCACACTTTGCAAGTGGGCGGCAAAGCTACGGTCGGCCGTGGGATTTGCAAGATTTACACTCCAGTGACCACCACCAATCCGGAGTAACGCAATGCCATTGACCCGAGATCAACAGCGTGCCAGCCATGCCTACGAGCGTGTCGCCAGGCTTGGCAATCCTGAGGAAAACGTGTTTAAGGACTACAAGGTGTTGGTCAACAGCCTCGGCCCCAACATCATTCGCGGCGGGTTGATGTCGGCCATCGCCTTCCTGCAACGCGACAAGAGTTCGGATGCCCGTGATCGGTTCTCGGTTGACCTTGCCGAAGGACTGGCGGGGTTCCAATTGCCCACCGACCTGAACGAACTTGCCGATGGGATCCGGACAATGGAACTCGATGACTACATGCTGGTCACCCGCGAGACGTTGAAGCTGGCCCAGTGGTTCAAGCGGGCCCTACAAGCTCATTCCCGATGATCGCCAGGCAACCAAGGGTCCTATAACCATGCGTGAAAACATTCGACGGGTCAGCTCCGTGAAAGCTGTGGCGCCACGGCATCTCGGCTTGGCCTACGACATGTGGGCCCCGGTGGATGCGG
>SKZY01000233.1 GCA_007127095.1 Planctomycetaceae bacterium | reverse complement strand
TCGCGGATTTGGTCATTCCCGGGATCGCCGGGGAGGCTGAATGCATCTGTCACCGTGGCCGTGTTCCGCAGCGCTTCGCCCGCCAATACCGTATTGAGCAAGACGACTTCGAACTGGAATTGCAGCGTCTCCCCAGCATCGATTTGGTCGCCGGTATAGGTGATGACACCGTTGATGTTATCGAAACCGAAAGTGAACCCAGCGGGGGTGGTGAGATTCGTTACCGAACTCGCATCAAACTTGGTGAAGTCGAGCGTATCGTCGGTAACCACCACGTCGTAAGCGGCGGCCAATCCGGTGTTCTGTAGTGTCAGCGTCACGACCACGGCATCACCGGCGTCCGCGACCGACTCAGAGAAGTTCTTGGTCAAGGCGACGATCGGCTCAACCACGTTCACGACCACGGTTTCGGATTCGATCGTGACGTCGGGAGGTAGCGTGTCGTAGGTCAGGGAGGCGATGTTCGACAATTGAGTCTGATTACTCAGTGACGTACCGACGTTGCCGAGCACGTCCATCACCTGTGCGGTGTAGGTGATCGTGAACACATTATCTTGGCTACCGCTCGTGGTCCCCGTCGCGATCACATCGCCGAAAGCGAACGTCACATCATCGCCACTGCCGCTGCCGCCGGTGACGATCGGTGTCGTGTCGAGCGTACCGACGAAGCTTGAGTCGTCGACTCCTACCAGTTCGACGAACTGCATTCCGGGCGGCAAAGCGTCCGTAACGGTAAGTCCTCCCGTGATTCCCTCCGGAACGGTCACGGTCAGCGTGAAGGTACCGATTTCACCGATTGCCAAATCGTTGCCGATCGTATCGGGATTGCTCGAGCCGACCAACGCCTTAGCGATCGATGGAGACAACGTGGTCACGGTCGCGTCGTCGGTCAACGTGCCAAAGCCTGCCTCGGCATAGTTGGCCCCATCGCCGGCGATACCGCGATACTGAGTGATCTCGACCTCATTGACATAATCCGTCGAAGCGACGGAATTGTCTGCCAGTTCCAGGTCGTAGGTGACGACCAAAACGTTGCTGCCGTCGTCGACCTGTGTGCCTAAATCGGCGTCTCGTCCGCGGCCGATTTCGTCCAGCAGTTCGACTTCAAAGGAGAAGCCCGAAGGGTCGCCGACATTGGGTAAAGGCGTGACGAGGTAATCGACTCCGGACGTCAACAACGTGCCGTCGCCGGTTCGGACTTCGAAGTTGAGGCCATCGGCGGGAACGACAAAGCCAGCGGGGATGGCATCGTTAAAAACGGTATCGAACGCCGTACGACCGCCCCGGTTTTCGATCACGATCGCGAAACGAACCCGGTCGCCGGCGTCGAGTCCCGAGATGTCCGTGTCGACCCCGGGAGCCGATGCCAGATCGCTCGACGTTAATTCACCCGTGAAACCGATCGACGAGCCGGGTTGTCCCCAGACCACCCCGCCGGGCTCGTCCGGTTCAAAATCACCATCGGGGCGGTTGGTCGACACCACACCCTTAATGATGTGAAGGCTCGGACCAACAGCCTCCAGTTGGGTGATAGTGTTGGAGAGACTCGTTGTCGCATTCGTACTCGATTCGATCGCTTGAGCTTGGTTCGTCAAGAACAGCCCGTCCGTGAAGGCGATATCCTGTGCCGTGATGCTGAACAGCAAGTCGATTTCGGTGACCTCCGGCAAAACATCAAAGGTTCCGAAACCGACCGAAAAGGTGTTTCCCCCAACGCCTACCGCCGGCGTCGAGACGTTCGGACTGAGGCCGCTGGCGACAAAGTAGAGATCACGAAAGGCGGTCGCACTGGGGCCGTAGCCGATCTGGCCGGCGGTCGGTAGGTCGCCTGGCGTTCCGGTAAAGAGCGTGTCGGTCCAAACGAGCTGGCCTCCGATTCCGTCCGCATTTTGAACATCAAAGACAGGCAGTGGCAAAAAGTCGTTCAGAACCAGGTCTTGGAATCGCGTTTTCGGAAGCTCGTAGGTCAGCCGATAGGTCACGACTTGTCCGGGTGTAAAGGCCGCCGGACCGCTCACCAACACATCGTCGACGGCGTAGACCGCTTTGCTGAGCGTACCGGTGATCAGGGAGAACGCGGTGCCCGAGTCGTCGGTGCGAACTTCCGCGGTTGGGATCAGCGTGTCATTGTCGAGGACCCGTCCGGCGATCGCTACGTCATTCGCCAAGCGGTCGCCCTGAACGACACTCGGGTCAGCACCGACAGGCGGGTTGCGAAACTCGAAGTCGACGTTGGAACGGAAGACGATTTGTCCGGTCGCTCCGGTTCCGGTGTTTCCTTGGGTGTATCCTCCCTGCAAGATCCCGTCTTGGCCGACGACACCCGCCATCGCGGCGGACACGTCGAACACGATCGTGATCGAACCGTCGGGCTCGGTCGTATAAGTGAAATCCTGGCCGAGCTGAAAGCTGGTCGACCCACCACCGACCCGATCGCTGAAGACCAACGTGGGGACGAACGTGTCGTCGATGCTTTGACCGTCGGAAAGGACGTCGGTGACGACAATCTGGTCAAAGCTGAAGTAATCCGAGACCTGGAAGTCGAGTCGGTACTCGATCGTATCGCCAGGTTGAATCGGACCCGAACCGATCTTTTCGAACTGTTTTTGGATCGCGATCGACTGCAGCGACAGGATGTGGTCTTCGGTCTGCAGGTCACCGGCGACGAAGTCGAGCACTGCCGGATCGCGGCTGTCGATCGGCGTCCAATCGAAGATCGCTTGGACATCATTGATCGACTCGACAAAGCTGCCATCGAGCGGTTGAAGCACCGGGTTGCCGGCTGAATCGAACTCACCGGCGAAAAATTCGAACGTCAGCGTCGCATCGACCCCCGCCGCACCGATGATCGGATCGTCGAACGCGAACTCCAGAACGTTGTCGCCCGGCAAAAATTGCGGTGTGCCGGTGATCGAACCGGCTGGGTTCGACGCGGTAACGCTGAGGAATTGCAGTTGCGGCGGCAGCAGGTCGGTCAGCCGCACGTTTTCGATCGTTTGCCCCGGTGCGACATCGAGTTGCAGGATGTATTCCCGAACGAAGTTCGGTCCGGTTGCCGTCTCGTCCTCGGGACCGACATAGACTTTGTTCAGAGTCACCAAGGTCGGCTCAACGACCGCATCCTGAAAACTGCCAAGCAGCAAACTCGGGTCGTCGACCGTCGGGTTGTTCAGCGGATCAGCGCCGAACTCGTACCCGCCCCGGGCTTGGATCGTCAAACCGACGCCCAGATCGGCCAAATTGCTCAGGTTCGCGGTCCCTTGGATCTCGGCGGCGGGCTGATTCGGTTCGAACGAGCCGAAGGGAAGCCGCAGGACGATGAAGCGGTCGCCGGGATTCAAGCCGGTGACGACGACCGGAGCACCGGTACCATCCTTCAAGAAGGGATGCTGAACCTCGCCTGATTCAGGAACGATCGTATCCAACGCAGGGGTTAACGTTTGACCCAGAAAGGTGAACGTTGCCGAACTGGTGCCGATGCCATCAGGGACATCGGTGCCTGCTTGGCCATCGGCCCCGTCGGTCGGCAAAATCAGGTCGACGAACGGTCCGAACGCGGGCACTGTGGCGGTATTGTCAAACGTCACCGTGAAGTTGACATCGCCACCGATCAAGGCCTCTCCCGGAGCGTCGATTGCCACAACCGGGGGGGCGGCATCAAACACGATCCGCTCTTCCAACCGTTGCAACAGCAACCCTTTGCGTCGATTACGCTGACGCCGTTTCCGCCCCTGTGACCCCTCCGCCGATGGTGATGCCGGATCGAACAGGCCAGAGCCTAGCCAGTCGTCGGTAGCCCGCTTGGACAAAGGTGCGTGTACTGCGTGCATCGCGAAGCTTGATGGGTTAGGCGGATTTAGGGGGTTTCGATTGTTTTTTGGGCCTAGTCTTCCACTATAGAAGCCGAAGCTGGCTTGTCTATTTTAAACCGAGTGTCTGCAAACGCCGGCACTTGGATAGCGTAGGTTAAAATTCGGTTGAGAAATCGGGAGC
>SKZY01000326.1 GCA_007127095.1 Planctomycetaceae bacterium | reverse complement strand
ATCGACAGTAAATCTACGAGTTTATTTCTGGATCGATGGCGGTCGACACAGTTGGTTAAAGGTAAAATCGTCCGTGATCCGGCTAGTTAAGCGGGCTTTCCAGGACGCGGGGATCTCTTTACCGGACGGAGCCTGCGCCGTGACTCTCCGCCATGAAACGCCGGTAAACCTGATCGAAGGCAGCGAAACAGCGGGGACTGGCGAACCGACTATCACCAAGCCTATCATCGAATCCGAGACGGTCGCTACCAGGGCGGAGGCCGGTCTGGAAAGCGAGGCGGCGGAAATAAAAGAACAGGCGATCAAGTCTTGGACCCCCGGAGAGAACCTTTTGACGAAATGATTAGACCTGCGATTTGAATAGATTGGCAAAGCATTCAATGCCCCGCTCGCTCCATGGCCGCTGCCGCCAATCAGTCAAGGTCACCTGTCGAGAGGCATTCTTGTCGGCCGCGAACATCTCCGCCTGCTGATTTGCAAAGTCAGTGTCGATGACATTGAGATTCGCTTCGTCGTTGAGACGAAAGGAGCGAATGTCAAAATTTGTAGACCCGACGGATACCCAGCAGTCGTCGATGACCATAAGTTTGCAATGAAACATCAGTCGGGCGCTGTCTCCACCTTCGCGGGGTGAGCTTTTGAAGATTTGGCCCCGGACGTCTCCGGCGGTATCCAAGTGCGGAAAATAGACATCGGAATTGAATACGTCGGCGTGTGTCTTCATCCAGTTGTCGGCGAATGCCGCTTGCAGGTGGGCGACCACTGGCCCTTCCACTTGATAGTGTGAATCACGCCAGTGCTCGGGAGACTGTGCATTGCCGGACCACTGGTCTGCTATTCCGACACCGCCGATAAAGCCGAGGCGACCATCGATGACCAGTATCTTTCGATGGGTGCGATTATTCATTTTCGACAAACTGTACCACCGTAACGGGCGATAGCGTTCGACCTCCACCCCAGCCGCGCGCAGTTTGTCGATTTCGGTAGCATCGAGTCGATTGCTACCAACCCAATCAAGCAGTACATGTACGCGTACGCCGGACGTCGCCCGTTCAGCCAGCGAAGCGGCGAACTCCTTGCCGACCTCGCCTGACCAATAGATGAAGGTTTCAAATGTGATCGTTTTCTGCGCAGAGCGGATGGCGGCAAGCATCGCGGGAAATATCTCGTCGCCATTCGAGAGTCCGGTAACTCGATTGCCGTCCACTAGCGGCGGTCCGAGCAAGTGAGCCATGCAGCGTTCGAAGGTGGGGTCATCCAGTGCAAGCTCATGAAGCCGATAGTCGAGATTGCGTTCTGGTGAGACCAAGTTGCGGATCAATATCGACAGCGATAAGGTCACGGCTACCGTACCGACAACGATCAGCAGCGTTTCCCACATCGGTACACCTTGAAGATTCTGTAGGAAACCGATAGGACGCCGCGCCGCGCAGCGAACTCGTTTTCGTGTTTTCGATTGCGTTAGGATTCTACCCGGGTATCCGAGCATAGTACAGAGTCGGAGTCGGTAAGCGGGCTGCAGCAGAGTTGGTGGAAACCGCCAAGCGGGTCGCGGCATGGCGGTTTCCGCCAGGCTTGATTCATGTCCTCCGCGATTCACAGACACGGGGCACGACAGCGACAATCGCAGAAGTCGGCAGGAAGATCTGTACGACTGCCGTTGTTCTGGAAAAGGTACATCTCACTACGCAAGAAGAAGATTTTCATGGCAGGAATACTAAGCACCCAACGACGAGCCCCCTTGGCGACCGGGACATGTGCTAGCGGATCAGAGGTAAGACCCGCTCCCTTGGCAGCGGCACAGCGAAACGAGACCCAACTCCGCAGGCCTGCGAATGCTCGGGCGGAGGATGCCGGAAGTCCTTTGCGAACCCGGGGCGAAATCGAAGCGACCGTTTGTGAATTTGTCAGTCGCTTCCAACAGGACTACATGGGCCGCGGCCCCAAATCGATCCGTGCCCATTTGATCGGCGATTTGGTTGTGGTCCGGCTGCAGGGCGTATTGACCGCTGCTGAACAGCACTTGGTTAAGCCGCATCCAGCGGAAAAGGGCAGGACTTTACTCAAGCAAGTCAGGACTCAGTTGATCGAAACGGCTCGACCGACGATCGAATCGCTGGTCAACCTGGCCACAGGCGTGCAGATGGTGAGCCTTCACCACGACATCAGCACCGCGACCGGTGAGGAAGTATTACTCTTTACGCTGGTCGAGGCGCCTGCATGCAGACTGCCGAAGCATCGGCAGAGTCAAGAAGTCGACTGAGTTTCGTTGCCACCGGTCGGGGCACCGGTCGGGGGCGGCTTTCAGGACGCGGCCCCCCTATCGCTCCCGCTAGGCCTGTTGCGGGGTCCGAGTAAGGCAGCAATCGCCAAACGGATTCGCGACCGCCTCGGCATTTTAACGTGCCACATCCGCACGACCTGGATGCGGGTTGGGCTAACCGTTGGTCGGCCCCGAGCTGATGCTTGCGATAATCCAGTGGCCCTCTGGTGGGTGGATTGACCTTAATCGCATCGTTCGCGCATCCTGAGGTTTGAGTAACCGGCTTTGTGTCCACTCTCAAAGTCGGTTTGGCAGCCGTTATCCTGGGATTTGTTGCCAGCCGCTGCCCGCCCTCAAGGTGGCCTCGATCAGCCCCGGAGGGTTGACACAGAGATCAGAACCAATTGGTCTTGCGGCCAAGCGAATGGCGTTCCTATCTATTCGGCTGTCGACGGCGCGAAAGGGCATCCGCGCCATCGATTATTCGTCAGCCGGAGAATCCGTCATGTCCGTTGCCGCATTCGTGATCGCGATGCGTTCCGCCGTCGAGCGAACCGACCAAGTCGACCGATTGATCGCAGCCAGCCCGGTACCCTGTCGCCGCTGGGATGCGACCGACGGGCGGGCGCTATCGGCCGAAGAGACCGCCCGTTATCACTCGCCCGAATTGCACCACCCGCACTACGGGTTCGGACTGACTGATGCCGAAATCGGCTGTTTCCTGAGCCATCGTCGGATCTGGCAACAGGTCGTCGATGAATCGCTTTCGCACGCGTTGATCATGGAAGACGACCTCGAACTTTTGCCGAACTTCGATGCGGTCTTCGACTTCGCGTTGCACCACGCCCCACCGACTAGCTTCATCAAGTTCGACGTGCGTGATTTCCACGGCCGTTGCTCGCCGATCGTTGAAGTCGGCGGGATGGCGATCGTCCGTCCGGCGACGATCCCCTTGCGAGCGACCGCACAATTGGTAACCCGTCACGCGGCCGAACGCTTACTCGAACAGACCCGCACGTTCGATCGTCCGGTCGATACGTTCTTGCAGATGCGGTGGCTTCACAACGTCGACATTTTGGTCGCCCGACCGAGATGTACCGCCGAGGTTTCGGCCCAGATCGGTGGCAGCATCATCAATCGGTACAAGCGTCGGCGGCCCTTGTTTCAGACCATGTTGCGGGAGTGCCAGCGGGCGATCTATCGTCGCCATATCTCTCAGCGATCCCGCCGCGATGCGGCCGCCTGACGCCACGCCCCACCAGCCCGCCACCACCACGGAGGACGACCCGGTTGTCACCGATGCTCCACAAGTTTGTCAAATTGTCGCGTCGACTACGCGCATTGCCCACCCGGCCGGGGAGCCTGCCGGTCGGCTGGCACGTCGGCCGGCCGAACTTCGGTGACGACCTCAATCCGGCCCTGTGGTCGGTGCTCTTGAATCGCCCGGTGCGGCTGGCGACCCGACGATTCAAGGGTGGTCAGCCTCACCTGCTGGGAATCGGCAGCATCCTCGAAACCGCTACCGAGCATTCGATCGTTTGCGGAAGCGGCTTCCTCTGTCCCGACCCGCCTCGTTCGATCCGTCCGAGTCGGCTGATCGCCGTCCGCGGACAATTGACCGCCGATCGCCTGGCGACCGCCCCGGAATGCCTCGGCGATCCCGCCGTCCTGGTCGATCGGGTATTCCCGCAGTCGCGGCAAGTCGGCCACGAGGTCGGCCTGATCCCCCACTT
>SKZY01000325.1 GCA_007127095.1 Planctomycetaceae bacterium | reverse complement strand
TGCATCACCGATTCGAGCTGCCCGAGGCAAAACTGATCGCCCCAGGTGCCCCCGATCGGTCGGTCCTCTTGCACCGCGTCGCGATTCGAGGTCCGGGCCAAATGCCGCAACTGGCCACATCACGGGTCGACGAATCGGCGGTTGAGCTATTGCGGGCCTGGATCGCCGGGCTGTCGCGATAATGCGGATCATGCGGCCTGGGTAAGCAGGGAACGAATCCGGAGACGATAATAATTAGGTTGACAATTTCCCGGCTGTGAAGATATTATCTAAGGGCTGCGCGGTTGCCGATAAACTCAAGCCGATTGACCCCTAGCTCCCCTTAGGTGGTCCCAGTTTTTCGGAGCGCAGACTCGCCTTCCCCATGTTTGTGATTCAGTATCCGCCGAGTGGCGGGGCTCGTTTTTGTCCTTTTTGGAGTGCTTTTAACAATGATTCAGCGTAAGAGAGGGTTTACCCTCGTGGAATTGCTGGTAGTGATCGCGATCATCGGAGTGATGGTCGGGTTGCTGCTGCCGGCGGTGCAAGCCGCCCGTGAAGCGGCTCGCCGGATGAGCTGCAGCAACAATTTGAAGCAGCTCGGTCTTGCCTGGCACAATTACCACGACACCTATTTGAAGCTGTCCTACGGGGCGACTTCGGTGACTTGGCCCGGTGGTACCGGGAATCACAATTGGCACGGCTACTCACCTCACTCGCAGGTGTTGCCGTTCATCGAACAGGGCCCGGTTTTCGAGCAGTTCGGCTTCAACGAACGCCACTATGTAAATGATGTCTACCCGCCGGCTTCGATCGGCCCGATCACGGTTGGCCGGACCCGAATCAGTGCCTTCATCTGCCCGTCGGACAAGGATTATCCGAGCACGACCGAAACGGGCTGGAACAACTACGGCGTGTCTTTCGGGTCGAACAGCGGTTACCGGGGCGACTTGGCGAACACGAACGGCATGTTCCGGCTGACCGCCACGCGGAACTTCAAAGACGTGCTCGACGGGTTGTCGAACACGATCATGTTGGCCGAGTTCAACAAGGGTGACGCCACGGGCAACAAGTTCGACATCCAAAGCGACTTCGTGAATGCCCAACCGTTAAACTTTCCGACCGTGTTTGTTCAAGGACCTCCCGGTCAAGAGATCGTAGGTGCGGTTCCGACGCAGATTCAGCTGAACGCTTACGGTCAGCAGTGTCTCGCCGCCGGCCCTGCCAGCCACCGTAGTTCGGCTGGGTTCCGCTGGTCGGCTCCCGGTCACTACAACACGGCGATCAACACTTTGGCTCCTCCCAACTGGGAGTTTCCCGCTTGCATGAGTTGTGGCGGCTGTGGCCAGGGCGATTCGCAGGGTGTTTTCCCGGCTCGCAGTCGTCACCCCGGTGGTGCCCACCACGCCTTGGGTGATGGATCGGTGAAGTTCCTGACCAACAGTGTGAACCTGTTCATCTACCAGTCGTTGGGAACGATCGACGGCGGTGAAGCGATCGATACTTCGGTCCTGAACTGATCGGTTAGCTAGATCGCGATACAAGCCGCCAAGTTGAGGTTTCGACCTCGATTTGGCGGCTTTTTTGCGTTTTTACAAAAGTCACTCTGCCGCGGCCATTGGTATCGTTACAAGCCAAGTCAACGCCAGAAAAACAAAATAAACCCTCCCTTGGGAGGGTCGATCAACAGCGAGGGGAGGGTCGCCTGCAGCATCTCAAGTACAACCACCGCCCAGCCCCGCGAAGCCACATGGCTCGCGACATGGCGTTCGAGTCGCCCCTTCGGACCAATGATTCACTCGCTGGCGCTTCGGGCTTGTACTCGCCCCACACTAGCTAAGTGGATTTATACAGCCGCAAAATGGAGCCTAGAGGGCTTTACGTCACCAGCGAAGGCAAATAATCGGTTTGGCAGCCCTCGCCGTGTTGGCCTTAAACGCTTAGAATGTTCAGGAGGTTATCGCACCGTTTCCGTTCGTTTCGCGGATTCATCGAAAATCGTTTGTGAGCAACGGTTCTATGTCGGAACCAATGTCTGGCTTATGGTTTACTCGGTGCCCCTTCTTTCGGTGGTGCAAGTGTGCCACTGCGGTCCAGTCTTTTGAGGAGTTTTTCAATGCGTCAATTCGCTTTAGTTGTTGCACTAGTTGGATTTGCTGCGGTCGGTTGTGGGGGTGATGGAGGCCAGGTGATGGAGGCGAGTGTTCCTCCCGCGGAAGCGCAGATGAAGTCGATGTTGGAGAAAGCTGCCGAAAGTGGCGAATCCATGGGTAGCGGCGCGATGATCTTGCAGGAAGGGATCGACAGCATCCGCGAACGTGATGCCGCCAAAGCCGATGCGTTGCAAAAAGAATATGAAGAGCTCTCGATCGCCACCGAACCGGCTAAAGTGAAATCTTCGGCGCGGGCGATGCTTGACAAGTTGTAGGATTCGACGCCCTGCAATGGCCTGTGGACACCCCGTATCATGGCAGCAAAAAGGTCGTGATCGTGGCTAACCGACCGGCAGAGACTTCATCATCGCGTAGGCGAGCAGGGGCCAAGCAAGGCGGTCGGTCTGAACCCGAGCGGCCGCCACGCGTGGTGTCGTCCCGACGGCACCGTGGCGTTATCCTGATCGGGATTTCGCTGCTGGCGATTCTCGCGTTTGTCGCCTCCGACGGCCCGGTCCGGATCGCCCATGTGATGGCCCGAGGGGCCATTCAAAATTTTGATCTGGTCTCGGCACAGCATTGGGTCGAGCGGGCTCGACGGGTTTCGTCCCGAAATCCCGAGACCGAGCTGATCGCCGCCAGGATCGCTCGGCGTCAAGGCGATCTCGACGAAGCGGCCGACCTCCTTCGGCAAGCCGAGCAGTGGGGCGCCGATCGACGCGATGTACGGCTGGAAGAATTATTGGCACTCGCTCAGACCGGTAATCTCGATCCGATCGAATCCGAACTAGCGACCCGCTTGGCGGAACCGGGGGCGCCGACCGATGAGATTAGCGATGCCTATGCCAACGGGCTTGCCGTCGCCTCTCGTTTCGAGGATGCGGCCAGTCTGCTAGCGGCGTGGCGAGACGATTATCCCGATGATCCGCGACCCCACTACCGGCTCGGTCGGCTGCACGAACACTTTGAACGGTGGGAGGCTGCCGAAGCGGCTCATCGCGAAGCCTTACGAATCAACGACGATTTCCATCCCGCAAGGTACCGACTCGGCCGCGTGCTAACGATGCAGCGACGACTCGACGAAGCCGAGTCAGAGTTTCGAAAATCTTTGGAAGTGTCCAATCCGCTCGCCGCAAAGGTCGAATTGGCGGCCAGTTTGAGAGGACTAGGTCGAGCCGACGAAGCCCGTGACCTGCTCCGCGACGTGTTAGCGCATCCCCGCGAATCGATCAATGCATCCTATCGAGCTTTTGGTGAGAACCCCGGTCACTTTTCTGCCGCAGCGATGCTGGGCGATCTCGAGTCCGAATTGGGGAATCCGGACGAAGCGATGCAGTGGCTGCAACTCGCGCTGGACGATAATCCCCGCGATCTGACCGCTCGCTATTCAATGGCAATGACCCTGCGCCAGTTAGGGCGGAACGACGAGGCCGAAGCCGAGTTCGAGCGGGTAAGAGTGGCCCGAGCCGCACTCGAGCGGATCAATCCGTTGCGGGATCGAGTGTCGACCCGCCCCGACGACCTCGAAGCGAGGCTCGAACTGGGTGAAATCCTGCTGGAGCATGAATCGCAGAAAATGGGACTGTTCTGGATTCGCAGCATCCTCGGCTACGCGCCCAATCATGCCGGAGCACATCAGGCCCTCGCCCGTTACTATCGTCAACGTCAAGTCGATGATCCCCAGTACGCGGCACTCGCCAGCCAGCATGAGCGAGCGGCCAATGACGCAGCCGATTCGGCCCCAGAGCGGTAAGTTCAGACAACCCTCGGGGTGGCACGCCCAGAGCCTCGAGTGGCACGCCCAATCCTCGGGTGGCACGCCCAGAGCCTCGGGCGATGGGCGTGGAGCCCAGCAACACAGCCGACGCCATCCTGGCTC
>SKZY01000032.1 GCA_007127095.1 Planctomycetaceae bacterium | reverse complement strand
TCTATCGCGGGCAGTGATCGAGTCATTTTCGAAAACGCGGCCGTGACCAGCGGCCAAAGCGGCGTCACCGACGGAACATTCAGGATACCAGTTTGGCCGTCCCGAATGGTGGATCAACATCGGAATAGCGGCAGAGACCACGGAGTGCCGGGATTTCCGCGTTGTTTTTCGGGAGCCCTCTGTCGGGCCGAATTCCGCATCGATCGCAGCGCAGCAGGCTCCCGTTACCCTCCAATCTCCGTTTCACCGAGGTACACTGATTGAGCCGAAGTTTGGCCCGATCGCCAAATGCAATCTGCACTTCGACAGGCGTATTCCGGTATCGTTGCGGCGACGTTCAACTGCGGTGTCGATCAGCACGGTGCGGGCAAAAAGCGTCTGGAACCTTGTTCTACGCAGCACCCGAATGCCGAATATGGCGAAAAGTAACATCGCATCACTTTGGCCCGAGAAGGTTCTGATGTTACTTGCTCGCTCATCGCCTACAGCCGGATGCAGCGGATCGTGGATTCTCCACGGATGTACAGCCGATCGCCTACCAATGCCGGATGCGAATAGAGGCTCACGCCTTGGTCAAAGACGCGTTGTCGCGAAACGATCCGTTTCTCACCATCGGCGGCCATCAACAAAAGTTCTCCTTTGCCGATCACCAGTAGGCGATCGGGCGAGGCAATGATTGCGGCGTATTCGCCGATCGCGGGGTCACGCAGACGCCACTTCTCTTCGAGACCGGATTCGAGGTCCAGGCAGAATAAGAAGTGGTTGATACAGTAAAGGTAGCGTCCGATGACCACTGGCGTGCTCATGTCACTGTGCAAGCGGCTGTTTCTCTTGATCGGAGTAGCGAGAATTCGGCCGTCATCGGAAAAGTCGAATCGACGGGTGCCGTTGTTTTCCGTTGTGACGATCAGGTTGTCTTGATAGATGATTGGCGTCGGCACGTTGAAGTCACCTGGTGCTTTTGGACGAACCGTCCACAACCGCGTTCCGGTTTCCACATCCCAACCACCGATCGTTTCGGCATCGTGGCCGACGATTTGGGTACGGTCGCCCCAGATACCGACCGCGAGAGACCCGTACGAAGGATAACGTCCGGGCGATTTCCAGATCAAATCGCCTGTCTGCGCATCCAGCGCGATGATCGACGCGTCAGCGGCCCCGGGGGCGACGACCAACTTTCCATCGATCAGCAGTGGCGACCCGCAATAACCCCAGGGCAACGGCTGATCGAGCGGAAAGTCGTCACGGAAACATTTTTCCCAGACCACGTCGCCGTCGGCCAGCCGGAGGCATAGCAGGTGGCCATGCGCACCGAGGCAATAGACGTAATCTCCGTCGATCAGTGGCGTTGCTCGCGGGGTATTTCCGTAATCGAGGGCCGCGATCGCCAACCGCTGAACCGACCATATCTCTTGCCCGGTGTCTGCATCGAGACAGCGGAACACGTCATGAAAGTCGTCCAGGTCGCGATCGCCGAACACGACATACTTTTCAGTCGCGGCGATCCCGCCAAGTCCGGCATGGGCGAGCGGCTTCTGCCATAGGATGTCAGGTTGTTCGTTGAACTCCTCGGGCAACCAATCGACCCGGCCGTCGCGACCCGCGCCGCGCCAACCGGGCCAGATTACGGATTCACGGCTCCGTTTTTTTTTTCGACCACCACGTCGGTCTCAACCGGCAGGAAACCGACGAGGGACTCTAGGGCTTCGACCACTTTCGGTTGCAGCGCCGCAGCCGCTAGCGAAGCCTGTAGTAGTTCGACATCTTCGGCGCTGAGCGTATCAGCGGCAAACAGCGTGATGAACGGAACCGGATCGGTTTTGGCGACGACTCGCAGGTCGCCTTTTTTTATCGTGCCACAGCCTTCCAGCAGCGGTTGGGCATAGCTGGAGATGACGGCTGCGGTTTTCGATTGTGGCCCCAGATCGATCACTTCGCACGCACCATCGCTGCAGGCCGGGCTGATCTTTCGCTGGTCCTTACCCGGGTCGATTCCGGCCCCGCTTAAACAGGCGATCGCCGCGGAATGTTTCTCGGCCGCTTCGGCCGGCCCGAAGTAGATCGTGTATCCGGCGAGGTCATCGACCGATTGGGCGGGATCTTCTCGATTGACCACGATCATTCCGTACTGATCGGTGGAACCATTCTGGTCGGTCAGGCGGCTGATCGGCTTGAGTTTCAGCTTCAGCTCATCGGCGTCAGCCTGGACCACCGATTGCTTGCCGATCACCAGGTTGGCAGGTCGAGCGGACTTCTGCAGCGCCACCGCTAACGATTCGGCGAACGTGAGTACGACGGGGCGTCCGAGAGTTGATTGCAGATACTCGGCCAATACTTCGTAGTCTCGTTGGGCGTAGCCTTCGACGCAGGGGCAAGACAGCGGCGCGGCCAACGGGTCCATGACAACCAGCGACAGAGCGTTGGATGCGTCTTCGGCCGCCACTCTGCCGCCCGGTACGATCACCGATACGACCAGCAGCGTGCTTGCGAACACGGACAGCAGCTTATTCATCCGAATCACCTCCGAGGCCGAAAAACGAGAGAATCGCGGCAGAGGTCGAACGACGTTGCGGCGGTGGACGGCGGGTGGGTTCTTTCGACGTCGACACCGGAGCTGACGCAGTCGTTGTGACGGCGCCTGCGGGTTTCGGCTGCATTCGCTTGATGTGGTTGCGGGTCAAGTCGAGCATGTAAATGTTGTCGTTAACCTTTGAGACGGCGATCGAAACGTTCTTGCAGCCCGGAACCAGATCGACATCGCCGATGAAGTCGACCAGATTTCCGTCGCTGGAGAACCGTTTGATTCGGCCGGAGGTCGCTTCCGCCGTATAGACATGGCCGTCGCTGTCGAAACAGACGTTCATCGGATTGCAGCAACTGGTAAAGCCGTCGATTCCGGTTCGATCCGACTTACCCCAATGAGTGATCTCGTTGCCGTCGAGATCATAATGGACCACACGATCGCGAGAATTCTCGGCGACGAACAAACCTTTCTCCGAGCACTGGACATCCATTTGGCCGCAGCACCCGCTGAGCCCTGTCACGATTACCTCAGCCGCTGCAAACTGCGGATTCAGTTTCCAGACATCGTAGCCATAGCCTTCGATGGCTCGTGTCGCGATGAAAACGTGATTCCCGGACGAGGTAATCGATGAGATCCGCAACTTAGACTGCGTCAACATTTCGATTTGATGCTGAATCGCCTCCTCGGTCGGTCCACCTCCTTCGGTCTGACCGCCCGCTTGTTGCTGAGTGGCCAGTTGATTTTGATAGCGTTCCAGCATCGTCGGCAGCGTTTGGAGCAGCTGCTTTTCGGACGCGTTCAGTTCCCCCTTGGCGGATCGCTGCTCGAGTTGTTCCAGGATGCTTTGATACGACGCGATTCTGGTTTGGAGCGGGTTTCGTTGGCGTTCCAGGAGGTCGATCGCGGCTTTTCGAAGCTGTTCGTCGCTGTTGCGAAGCCGCAGGGCGTGCGGCGATTCGGCAACCTGAAGTCGTTTCCCCTCGCTGTCAAAGCGGAACAGCTTGCCTGCTCCGCCGACCAGGATCGTCCCATCGTCGGCCACATTGATCGCCTCGGGTTTTTCGTCGATCTTCCACGAGTTGAGAATTTTTCCTTCGTCATTGACGATGCGGATTTCACCCGGTCCTTCGCCGCAGGCGGCGACGATCTGGCCGTGAGAGTCGAGGCAAAACGCATTGATGTTCAGCGATTGCCCGCCGTCGGCGATCTGGATCACGCCGGTTTGGTGATGCGTCGCCAAATGGTCAATGCTTTGGGCGGTATCAACCGCGGCAGCGGACTGGCAGAGAAGGACCGCTGAAAGAGCCAGCATGATCGCACGCATGAGAGACCTCCTGGGGGGTTGAAGAGAACTTTGAAGCTATCACACCAGGCTGCAAACCGGTGAGAAAAGTCGTACGAAAAATAAAGTTTTTTTCCCGCTCAATGCCTACGATTTCCATCGAGCTAATCGATCCATTTCGTTCGGCAACGGAGAAATACCTTGGAGCCGATGTTTTTCAACGGATGGGAAAGCCTCCTCCGGACCCTCGTGGTCGGAGTGCTGGCCTACATTTCACTCGTCCTTTCCCTGCGCATCTCGGGGAAGCGGACGCTCGCCAAAATGAACGCTTTTGATCTGATCGTGACCGAACGCAGGTGACGACTTGAGTAGCTCTGGGCCGTTGAGCTTGCTTTCGCGAGCGGTGATTCGCTGCGATCGGCCGATGGCGTCAGAGTTGCGGCGTGGAAATGCCCGTTTGATTTCCGAGTCGGCGCACCGGCTGTGCTAGTCAATCCGCGGCAGCGGCAGCGGCTTCGAACTCGGCCAATTGGCGCAGCAGGGGAGGCGAGTAGGGCATCTGCTTGACCGCTCGTCGCTGAACCCGGATCGCATTTTCGAGGTCACCGACCGCGAAATAGCAACGTCCGAGCGTATCGAGTTGCGCGGGTTGATCGGGGACCAGTTCGAGCGACCGGAGACTGTAGCTGAGCGCCTTTTCTTGATCGCCTTCGGTATTGCTGATCAGCCAAGCGTATTGGTTGTAGGCTTCGGCGAGCCGATAGAGCAGGTCGGGGAACCGGATGCGGGCCTGCAGTTGCAATTTCATCGCCTCAATCTGGTTGTCAAACATCGTTGCGATTGATCGGATCCGTCGGCGGACGTCGGCCTGCCAAAGTTCGTCGCCGTCGAGCCGATACATTGCGATCAGGATATCGACGTTGTCGGGTTCGAGTTCCAACGCGGTCAGCAGAGTTTGACCGGCGGCGGCTCGTTCATCTGCATCCTCGGAGGCGGCTTGAGCGAGTCCTCGCTGGAACCACATCGCCGACTTCAACCGACTCAGATCAATGTGTTGGGTTTGCAACCGGCGGGCATATTGTTGGTCTTCTTCCGACCGCTGGATCATCGGTTCGAGCAGTTCGACGACGTCACGGTGTCGCAAAAGTTCGCTGAGCAGGCGTGCCAATTGGCGGCGTGCGTGGGCGGCCAAGGCGGAGTCCAAGGGCAGCGCGTCGATGATGTTTCGATACTCGCGTTCCGCCCAGCGGAACAGTCCGCGAGACTCGAGTTCGGCACCGATTTCGCGATGTCGCTGCGCCCGTTCCTCGATCAGCTTGGGCGACATCGCCGCTGCCTCGGGGCTGTCATGGCGAGGGATGCTCTCGATCGCGGCAGCTTCTTCGGCAATCGCTTCGGCGGCTTCGATCCCCTCATCGCCGGCCAGTACGGCTTCGGCAGCGGCGTAGAGCAGGATCGGATTGCGGCCGAACATGGCGGGGTGCTTTTCGCGCAGTCGAAGGACGAGCGGGTGAAGTCCTTGATCGATCGCCCAACCGCAGGCGTTGGTCACTTCGATCGTGACCGGCGGGATCAGGTCGAGGTGAGCGGCGGCCAATTCGAAGGCCGCATCGGCTTCGCCGAGCAGCACGGCGCGGCTGGCGGAGACGCGGACCAGTTCCAGCACGATCGGCCGAGTCGCATTGACATCACCGGCTTCGTCGATCGCCCGACGCTGCTCGGCGACCAAGGTATCCCAAGCGGTCGCCAAATAGCGGCCTTCACGCAACTCATCGGCGTAAACGCGGAGCCACTGCGACGCTTGCCGCGGGTTAGCCCCCAGCACGCCGACGATCGTATCGGCTTCGGCCAACCGCGCGGCACGGTCACTCGGTGGGGCGCCTCGCATGATCGCCAACGCGGCGTCACGGCTGAGCCGCAACGAGGTTTCGAAGCGAACCAGTCGTGACAACGCCGCGACGCCCTGTCGCCCTGGCAATTCGGCCAGCCGATCGATCCGATTGTGGCGTTCGGATTCGCTCTGGGCGCCGTACTCGTCGAGCGCTTCACGCACTGCGGGGGGATCCGATTCGTCCGACCAACTGACCAGCAGGCTACCGATCAGGTACCGAGCCGCCATCGCGATCTCGCTGTCGGACCGGTATTGGGCGTTGTGCAGGTCGTCGAAAGCCTGCAGCCCGATCCGCTCGAGAGTCTCTCGGGTGCGCACCCGGACGGCGTAGCTGGGGTGACCCAACTGCTCGATCAGTTCGGCGATGTCGACGCGGCGTTCGTTCGCTATCGTCGTCGGGTCGGAGCTCGGTTCGTCTGCGGTGGCCAGGACGCACCCACAGAGCAAACTCAAGCAACCGATACAACGGAGCCACGGATGGTCGCATCGACTCGGCAAGCGAATGGTCATCGTTCTACTACCCTCGGTTGATCGGTCTACAACACCGCCGGCCGCCGCTGGCGATTCGCCGGAAAGCTACGTCCTATCGTACCCGACCCACTCGGGCCGGGGCATCCTCAGTCCGCTCGGCTTTCACAACAAGACGTTTTCGGCACCGACGTGATCGACTAAGATCGCCGTGATGAACCGAACGGACGCACCGAATCCGACCGACGAAGCTCCGTTGTTGCCTCGCGAGGAGTGGGCCAACGCGTTGACCCATGGTGCCGCCGCGTTGGCGTGGATGTTCGGCGCCGTGTTGATGGCCCGGGCGGCGGCTGGCCAAAGTTTGATGACGACCTTGTGTTGTCTCGCTTACGTGATTTCGGCGGTTGCCGTCTTCACCGCTTCGGCGTTGTCGCACCAATTGATTCATGACCCCCAATTGCTCCGCCGTTTACGGGCCTGGGATCAGGGGCTGATCTACGTGATGATCGCCGGTACCTATACGCCGTTGGTTTGGCGTTTCGCCGACGAATCGATCCGGGGGCCGCTGTTGATCGCGATCTGGCTCGCCGCCGCCTTCGGCTTTTATTCGAAAGTGATCGCCGGGCATCGTGTCAACGCGATCGGTACGATCACCTATCTGTCGCTCGGTTGGGTCCCCGCACTCGGACTGATCGGCCGTGTCCCCGGTGAGGTCCTCTTTTGGATGGCGGCCGGCGGCGTGATTTACACGCTGGGGGTGTGGGTCTTGATGAACGACCGCCGTTTTCGTTATTTGCACGCGACCTGGCACCTCTGCGTCGTGACGGCCGCAGGGTGTCATTTTTGGGCGATCTACCGCTACGTCGCCAGCGATGGGCTGACAGTGGTTTGGCAGTAGAACGCTGTTGGGTCTGGCGTGACCGACTGGCCGTCTGGCCGTCTGGCCGGCGGCGGGCTCAGTTTCGCGGAGCTTCCACCAAGCTCCGAAACGCCTGCAGGTAATCGAGCACCGTGTCGGCCGAAACCTCTTTCCAATCTCCTGATTTGTGTCTTAGGATCGCCAATTTGAGCAATTCGACCGCATCGGCCAGGTCGTCGGGAAGCGTCGCGAGGCCGGCGAAGGGTTGGACGAGCGGGGCTGCCGCTTCGCCGGTCGGTTCGCTCGCCGCCGGGTAGGCGCCCGGTTCGCCGTCGAAAACGCCAGCGGCGCGGTTGAGCGAGTCCTCGTCACCGAAGTCGGGTCCCTCGGGTCCGGTGGTGACCCCGATCGCCTCGGGACCTTCGTCGAACTGCTTGGTCGTACCGCCGCCTTGCCCAGGCTGAGGAAGGCTGGGCGTCGTATCATCTCCGTCCGCCACGGCGGCAGCGTCGAAATCCTCGTCCCAATCGGTGTTCAGCTGTCGCGGGTCGGGCCGACTCGCCTCGTCGCCACCGTGGGCTTCCCAGCGTTGGCGACGCATCGCGGAAACGCTCCAACGACTGCGAACGGCCCCTTCCAGCCAGAGCGGAGCGTCGTCCCAGTCGAGGGCTGCAAAGAAGTGGGTCCAGTAGAGGCCAGCGTAGGTTTCGTGCGTCGCGGCGAAGGCGTCGTGGACCCGTCGGAGCCGACCGACATGGGACGCGGTGATACCACCGACGTGACGTGCCCAGGCTTCGTCGGAGTATTCGGCTGGCGGCGCTTCGGAATCGATCAAGGCTTGACGCCATTGGCTGATAATCCGGCCCTTCTCCCAATTGGTGCTGCTGACCAGACGGTTCCAGCGGCCCACGAACGGCTGTTCCGGGCTGTCACCGGCCTGATCGTCAGCAGCTTCCGTAGGCTGCGCGTCGTCAAAAGCGGTGGGGCGCGTCTCTTCAGGGGTAGCTTGCGCATCGTCGAAAGCGATCGCAGATCGCGGGTGCTCTTCGTGAACCATGGGCTTTTTCGCTCGGACGGGGGTGAAGCAGAGGACAATCCCGATGTGGCGAATACGGGACTTCACCCACGCTACCCGCGGTGCCTGGAGGCGGGAAAGGGGCTCGTTCGAAAACGGCTGGTAGAGCCCGAAAATCGGGGCCGGAGACTCGCCTCGGGTAAATCGTGGCGGTGGAAAAAACCTTGAGGGCGCTCGGTCAACAAAAAAACCGGCCCGCGAGATTACTCCCGCGGACCGGTTTAATGAATGCTTCGATCGTGCGGCGGCAAAACGGAGCCGCTGGGAGAAACGCGGAGATCTCAGCGTGCTTCTGCACTAGCCTTTTGGTGATCTCGGCGAACCCGAAAGTATGGTCCCTCTGCCGGAATTACGATCGAAGCGGTGTGGACTTATTCAACCCACAGCTTCAGTTTACCCCCGGTGACCCGGGTAGCAAAGTAGTTCGGCCATGTCGGAGGTCACGGATCAGTCGTTTTCAACGATTTTGCCGCAGGATCTTGCTTTTCGACAGTTTCGTTTTTTGCCGCGTCGCGTTCGGCTTCAGCGGCGAGACCGGCGATCATGCTGGGGAAGACCAATTGGTGCAGCGGCAATACGGCATACCAATAGACGATTCCCAACAGGCCGCGGGGGCGGAACCGAGCGGTTTGATCGATGCGGGACGTCGCGTCGTCGATCGCGATCACGTCGAAACGGAGTTCGGCTTCACCGGGCAATCTCATTTCGGCCCGCAGGCTGAGCGATTCTCCCGGCAGGTAGCTGGTCACTCGCCAAAAGTCGACCGCTTCGCCGAAGCCGAGTTGTTCGGGGTGTCGGCGTCCTCGCCTCAGCCCGGGGCCGCCGAGAAACTTGTCGAGCCAGCCGCGGACGTGCCAGAGGTAATCGGCGCCCCAATAGCCGTGGCTTCCGCCGATCCGGCAGACGACGCGAAAAACGGTTCCGGCCGGTGCCTTCACGATCCGCTGGCGGGCATCGGCAAAGCTCGTTCCGCCCGACCAACTCGGGTCGCCGGGCATCTGACCAGCGGTCGACCAGCGGGTTTCGATTTCACCTTCGGCCGATTTGCCGAGCGCCGCGTCGACCGCCTGTTCGACGCTGAACACCGGCCCGGGCATCAGTCTAGCGGCTAGGTCATTCCGGCAGACCGTACGGTTGCGGAGTCCTTCGGCCAAAGGGCGGGCGATCCGGCTAGTTACCGGTGTAACCAACCCGATCCAGAGCGAGCTGAGCCGCGGCGTCAACACCGGCACCGGGATCACCAACCGCGGCACCAAGCCCATTTTGCGAGCCATCAGCCGCATCATCTCAGCGTAGGTCAGCACATCCGTGCCACCGATATCCAAGGTCTGTCCGGTCGTCGCGGGCGATCTCAGGCACTCGACCAAGTAGCGGAGTACATCGCGGACCGCGATCGGTTGCGTCTGCGTCTGCACCCAGCGGGGAGTGACCATCACGGGCAACCGGTGGACCAAGTAGCGGAGGATCTCGAACGATGCCGACCCCGAGCCGATGATCATGGCTGCCCGCAACACGGTCAGTGGCACTCCGCTCGCCTCCAACACCTGCTCGACCTCGCGGCGACTCCGTAGATGCTCGCTGAGGCCTTCCCCCACCTCACCCAGACCACCGAGATAGATGATGCGGCTGACACCGGCCCGTCGGGCGGCGTCTCCCAAGGTGGCAGCCAAGCGGCGATCCTGGTCCGCGTAGTCTTTGCCGGCGGAGATCATCGAGTGGACCAGGTAATAGATCACATCGATCTCTTGACAGGCCGCCGCGACCTCGTCGGGTGTGTCGAGATCACCCGCCGTCACCGTCAGGTTCGGGTGCTGTCGCCATGGGTATTCGTTCAACTTTTCAGGTGAGCGGGCAAGACAGCGGACGCGGTGTCCCTCGGCGAGCAACCTCGGTACGAGGCGACCGCCGATGTAACCGCTCGCCCCACAAACCAGCACCGACAGACCATCGGCACGGTTTGCTGGCGGCGACAAAGAAATCTCCTGCGGACTCAATTGGAACTCCTCGGAATCAGCGTTGCAGCGGTTATCACGAGTATACGATCAGTCGTCGGAAAGCGACTGCCATCGCCGCAGGCGAGCTGATCAAGCTCTTTTCGCTTGGCCTGTCGAGCGACGTCGATTTGCGGGGCAGAGAAAAAACAAAAAAACCGCGAATGCGGCATTTTTCTGAGTACAAATCGCAGAAAGTCCCACAATCGCTTAAAACCAAAGCGAATAAAGCGGAACTTTTGCTTGAGCCGGAGAATCGTATTGTCAGCAAGTGAGACGCTGCCGGGCCACCGTGGTTGCGGCGCCGTAGTCGACCGAACGAGGCGGTTTTCGGACGGCAGTCTCACATCGTCCCGCTAGGTTCGGATCAGGGATCCGGCCGTCTGACTCCGTGAATTTCAGCATGACTCTATCTGAATCCGACCGAGAGCTGTTGCTCAGCGCGTCACTCGACGAGGCGCTCAGTCCCGCAGAGCAAACTGCGGTCGATCGGTTGCTTCGTGAAGACCCGGCGGCGGCCAAGCAACGTGACGAATTGGCAGCGACGATGGCGTTGTTGCGAAAATCGTTTGGCGAAATTAAAGGAGCGAAGCTTCCCGCCGGTTTTTCGGATCGCGTGATCGATGCCGCAGCCGAGGCGGCGCGGCGAGAATCGCTGTCGACGGCCCATCCGCTGGTACGGATGCATGACGAGCGGACCGTGTCGTCCCACGAATCGATCGACGCTACGGGATCGGCTAGCCATTTTCCGCGTCGCGGCCGATTGCTCGCGGCCATCGCGACGCTCGCCGCGTCGGGGTTGTTCGTCTGGATCGCGATCCGGCCGGGCGGCCCAGATCCGGAGGGGCCGCCCGATCGTGTCGGTGGCGAAGTCGCCATGACCGATCGCTCAGAGCCGCTCGGCAAAGCTGAACAAGAATCGAACGGTATCTCGGAAAGACTCCCCGAAGCTGCGATCGCCGGTCGCGACGGTCGTCCGGATGGCGAAGGGATGGTCGCTGAAAAGCGGCCAGAAAGCGCCGCTGCCGACGTGACAACCGAAGGTTCTGATGCTACCGAACCAGCCCCCGAAGCGGCGATCGCGCGAGCTGAGCCGAGGGCGATGGCGCCGAGCGAGCGGGCCGGTTCGCCACTGGCCGCCCTGCTGGTGGTGTCGGTCGAGTTGACCGCTGAAGGACGTGAGTCGTTGGCGTTGCAGCGGGCGTTGCGGGTCGCTGATATCCGGATCGCACCGAGCGGATTGGTCAGTGATCAAGTCGTCGACGAGCTGCGACAAGCCGCTGTGATCGGAGCGGCGGAGCAGAATAGCGAGGCGACGATCTACTTCGTGGAAGCCCGGGCGAGCAAGCTCGATCGGTTCTTGACGTTGTTGATGGCAGACAGTTCCGCGTTTGCATCGTTCGGTTTTAGTATCGCCAGTCATCCACCGTTACTGGCGTCATTGACCGATTGGGAAGCCGACGACTCGGTCGATACCGACGAGCGATCGGACGGGGGAATTGCCCGCGATTTGGTTTTGGCCGATGGCGAACCGTTACGCGTCGACCGGGGGCCGGGAATGGTCGCTGTGGGCCGAGAACTCGGCGGACTGGGGCTGATGGCTCCGCAGACCGGTACATCTGCCGGCGGCGACTTTCCTTCGCAAATTCTCCTCTTGGTCCATTAGCAACGGCTGGAAAAGTCATCGACAGCCTCTTCGTTAGACGCCCTTGCACTCTGGCGTAGTCGACGATAACTTCTCGGCATTGCCAACGACCCGAGCGGCGGAAGGCCTGTCATCGACGGGCCGAAGCTGAATCGACGTGGTCGTTTCTCATGCGGATGTGGCGGAATTGGCAGACGCGCTAGACTCAGGATCTAGTGCCCGATAAGGGCGTGGAGGTTCAAATCCTCTCATCCGCATCGCTTTTTGAGTCGTTATTTACGACGTTTTACGTTGAACACAAGCGGAAACCGCTTGTGTTTTTTCGTATCGATATCTTTGGCCGCACCGTCTTTCCTCAGCGGAATCGCTCCGGTTTGCGGAAATATGGTGCGGCCAAACGGACACGAACACGCCACCGCACCGCCAACGAACCCCCCTCACCGGGAACGATGACGATGGCTGTTTGGCGAAAGAAGTGTGTCCGGCTTGTGAACGCACAAACGGGTCGTAGAACGACGAAGAGTGATCCCACCGGTAAACAAATCACCGGGGGGACACAGGTCACCGGGGCACCGCACCGGGGGACACGTTCACCGGGGGTCCGGGCATCATGGTCATCGGGGGGCGCAGCATCAGGTCACACGAACGGCAACCCGGGGACAAACGGCAACCCGGGGACACAAACGGCAACCCGGAGGCAACCCGGGGACACAGGGTCAACCACGGGAGGCAACCCGGGGACACAGGGTCAACCACGGAAACAGTGGCCGAGGGTATAATCGGCAGTTCAATGGGATCACCGGGGGGACACAGGTCACCGAATCACCGGGGGGACACAGGTCACCGGGGGACACGTTCGCCGGTGGGGTCCGGCAGCATGATCATCGGGGGGGTGCAGCATCAGGTCACACGCACGGCAACCCGACAGGTCACCGGGGCGCACGGCAACCCGGGGACACAGCGCACGGCAACCCGGGGACACAGCGCACGGCAACCCGGGGACACACACGGCAACCCGGGGACACAGGGGCAACCACGGAAACAGTGGCCGAGGGTATAACCGGCTGTTCAATAGGGGTGGGGTGGCAACCTGGTCGACGGGGGGGGTCTATAGTCATCGGGGGGGCAATTAAGACACAGCATCGGGTTCGCCGAGAGTGTCAGGGCGGTCGCCCAAAAAATTGTTGAAGACAGGCCCCCGAACGGTTGACTTCCTTTACCCGGCATGCTCTGCTGTACGAATGCTCGGTTGATCTCCGCTTGTCTCTTCTCGGAAGGTCCTGACATGACTCGAATCGCTCGCGCAGAAGTCTTCGCGCACGACGAAATTGCCGTAGTACACGTCATGAATCGCGTTGTCCGACGTTGTTTCCTGATGGGTGTCGACCCCGTCTCTGGAAAAAACTTCGACCATCGCAAAGGCTGGATCGAAAACGAGTTGCGGAGACTCGCGGCCCATTTCGGAATCGACCTGATCGGCTTCGCCATCCTCTCCAATCACTTTCATCTGATCCTCCGCTCACGTCCCGACCGAGTGGCCGACTGGGACGACGCCGAAGTCGCTCGCCGCTGGTGGTTTCTCTGCCCACAGCGGAAGCAGCCCGATGGCTCGCCCGCCGAACCGACCCAACCGGAGATCGATCGGATCCGAAACGACCCGGTCAAACTCGGGAATATCCGTCAACGGCTCAGCGACATCTCTTGGTGGATGCGGATCTTGTGTCAAAAGATTGCTCAAATGGCCAACGCCGAGGATGGCGAGGTCGGGAAGTTTTGGCAAAGTCGCTATCGGGCAGTCCGTCTACTCGATGAAACCGCCATCCTCGCCGCCGCTGCCTATGTTGACCTCAACGTGATCCGGGCCGGCATGGCTGAGACGCTTGAGACGAGCGATCACACCTCAGCCCAACGACGAATCGAAGCTCGGAGCGAGACCGATTCACCTTCTCAGGCTGCCGTTGCTGCTGAAGGTTCGGTGGAACCTCCACCGGCCGAGTCTCAGCCAACACCGCAGTCCGTCGAGGAAGGCTTGACGAAACCGCAGGTGGTCAAACGGCCCATGAAACCTGACGATTTTCTTTCTCCAGTGTCACTCGATGAGCGTCACAATCCGGTCGGAAGTCACCCCAGTGAAAATCGTTATCGATGCAGCGACAAAGGTTTTTTGGCGATGACGACCGACGAGTATTTGACGCTACTCGACTGGACGGCCCGTCAGCAGTCGGGCGAGAAACGGGGGCGAACCCCCGAATCGCTGCCGACGGTGTTGGAGCGATTGTCGCTGGCACCGACAACCTGGTGTCTGTTGGTCAGTCAGTTTGGGCGACTCTTTCACATCGTGGCAGGGCGACCGACTGTGATCGACGAGACCCGCAGTCGCTTGCGTCATCGGCGTTACCGGGTCAGCAAAGCTGCACGTGAGCTACTCGCCACGGCCGCCTGACCCGATCGAGGCCGACTGAAACAAGTCACCGAGGCATCGGCGCGCTGCCGGCGCGCGCCAAATCAGTGTCAGCCGCCCCGTTGCCCCGCCTCAGCCTCG
>SKZY01000466.1 GCA_007127095.1 Planctomycetaceae bacterium | reverse complement strand
GATACTGGCTTCAAACGACCGGATTCGGTTGCGGCATCGCGGACAATCTGAGGCGTTTGCACTTCAGGAAGAAGCTCCAAGAACTCTCCAACCGTCACTTCACAGGCGCTCAGCCAAAACTCGGATTCGGTTACATCGCGAATCGGGTTATCGCTGGCTTTTTCGGAACCAATGCGATAGGTTTCTGCGGGAATCTGGATCATCGTCATCCCCAATGCATTGCGGAACCACAAACGGTTCTCGGTCCATCGCTTTCGTTCGGATTGTGCCTCGCATCGGGGGATATCCGGCGGCTCAAGATTCCACTGTCGCAGTGCCCAACCGGCCGCACTATGGGTTCCGGAATCGGGACTGTCTCGAAACAGTGATGTCATAGCATCCCGCACCGACTGCCGCTCTTCCTCCGTCCGCGAATTCGGGTTGACACCACCGATCGCGATGCACAAGCCCGAACGAGCGTCTGGCGGCTCTACCGCGGGCAATAGCTCGCAGATCCGCCTCAGATCTCCCGGCCAGGCCGGAAAGTCGCGAATGAATCGCGTCCGGTTGCTGGGATCGCCATTGATTACCAGCAACTGGTCAGCCGCGGTCAAGCTACCCATACTCAGGGCGGCGACCCGATATCGCGTCTGAGCCTTCTTGTTCAACTCGTGACGGGCTCGGTCCAGCAGTTGCCCAATCAGCTGCTCACGATTTGGCAGAGTACCGAGGGCATGGACGAGGTTTGCGGAATCGTTGTCTCGAGCGTCCGGAATACCGCCCATGACATATTGGGCTTCCGTGTCATCAATGCTGCTGACAGCACCCGCGGCAATGAGACCGAAAGCCAATCGCAGCTTGAAGTGAGGGTCCTGTTCAGTCTCGTAACGTGCTCGCAACCCTTCCGTGGCGTATTTGAGATCGGGCTGCAGTTGGTCCAGGTAGCTGGCGACTTGCGTCGGATTCGCTACGGGCAGGTTCTCAATAGCGCGGTCCACGCGGTTACGACGTTGGTTTCGTTCTGAGTAACCTAGAATCACCAAGACAATCGCGCAAACCATGGCGAGCGCAGCACCCATGCCGATCAAACGCCACTTTTCCGCGCCGCGACTCGCTGCTAGAAACTTTCTCTCGTCCGCTTCCAGTTCCGATTCCCTTTCCGGATAAAACTGTTTCGCTTCCCGCAACGCGCCATATCGAAGGAGTGCCGAGTCGGGGTCGCGGCGGTATTGTTCCAACGACGGTGTCAACCGACCACGCCACTGCAGGAACTTGCGGTCCGCGTCGATCCACTTGCTGAGCCGACTCCAGCGGCGCAGCAACTCCTCGTGAGCTACCTCGACCGTTTCCGCGGCATGGTCATCGCTTTTCTCCCCGTTCGGTACGATTCGGGTAGTGACCAGCAGACGTTCATCCGCCAGACGGCGGACGACGCGTTGCGATACCTCGTCCAGCGACCGCAAATCGGCCCGGCGACGGGTATCCTCCTCGGTTTTTGCCCCGGCATGAACGAGTCTGCGGAACAGCGCTGGTAGCGTCTGTCGCTCTTGGTCGTCAAATTCGGCACAAACGCTTTCGGCATGTGCCGCGATGGCGCCGCTGAGTCGTCCCAGGGTGTCGTAGGCACGGTGCGTCAACTGGCCGGAATCGTGCCGCTTCCAGAGTTCCTTTAAGGCAAATTCCAGTAGCGGCAGTCGGCCGGGCTCGTCGCGAGCGTCACCAAGCAACCGGTCGACCAGACCGTCCTGAAACGTAATCCCGACGGCTGCCGCCGGTTTTTCGATCGCCTCACGCAGTTCCTCTGGCGTCATCGGTCCCAAATCGAGCTTGCCCCCCTGCAGGTGATCCAACAGCGCACGATCCTGCAGCAGCAGGTGATAGAAGTCGGCTCGCACCGTTAGAACGACCTTTAGGGGAGATCGCTCCCGATCCGTGGCGGTCAAAATTTGATGGTTGAATCGCTGACAGGCTAACGGGTCGTCGCACTGGGTGTAGATCTCTTCCCATTGATCGACGACCAACAGCAGTCGATTTGCCCCTTGCTGTTGCTCCAACGCCGCGTCGATCAGAGTCCGGAGTGAGACTCGGTCGTTTTTGAGATCGTCGGCGGCACCTTGAGCCTTGGAAACCAGTTCGTAACCCGACAACTCGGGCTCGATCAGCGGCAGGAGCGCCTTGGCGAGAGAAAAGAGCGGGTCGGTGTTGGGCACCATCGTGACGATTTCCCAGACTTCGTCGCGGTCGGGAGACCGCAAACGCGGCAGGAGGCCGGCGCGAACCAACGACGATTTACCGCTGCCAGAGGCCCCGACAACGGTCACCAACGGATGCCGCCCCACCCTGGCGACCAACTGCTCGATGTACGTATCACGGCCGAAGAAAAACGCGGCATCTTCCTCTCGGAAATAGAGCAGCCCTCGGTAGGGACACACGGCCGCTCGGGGCTGCCGTTGGCCGTCGGCAGCGACGGGTTGGCCACGAATCACGGCCGCTAAACGGTCCAATTGCTCGCGATCCGTGGGGTTCTCACGCAGGTCGATCCACATCAATTGCCCGAGGAAACCGAGCGGCGGCTCACAACCGGGCATCAGCACGGGAATCACGGCGAACTGCGGATCACCCGCCTGGCGGTCGAGTGCCCAAGCTCGCTCACGCTGCTGCCAGCGTCCCATTTCTTTCGCGGAACCGACAAAAATGGCCACCGACTGACTCGCCGCCAACGCCTGTTCGAGCGCCGCGACCCAATCTCGTCCCGGTACCAAGTACCACTGATCAAGAAAGCAGTTGCAGCCACGTTTCGTCAGTTCCTCCGCGATCCGGAGTACGAGAGGACGATCGTCGGAGCGGTAACTGAGAAAGGCGTGATACGCGACGGAGTTCGTCATTGGCGATATTCAGACGTGACGATGAGGAAACGTGTCACTTGGTCCCCGCAATCGACTCGCGTGCGGCGGCTGAGTGAACTCGGTTTATACACCAGACGAGGTAGCTGCTGCCACCAACCAGCGATTGCGACCCGTTCGCGATTGCCGATATTTTCTCTGTGAAGCCGGCATTCGGTCGCTCGATCCTAAGCTGATTCGGCCGCATCGCGAGGTCTTTTGGGTGATCGGAGTGGGGTAGCGAGCAGGACCTGATCGCAGCCTCGCCCGCGTCGGGTCCGTTATGCTCGTTTGAAACGCGGGGCCGGTCGAGATACCTGAACGACGCGCAGGCCCCGTCATTCCAACCCCGTACACGTCGCAATCAGCAACGAGTGGTCGCCGATGAAGTGGAAAGCATGGCTCGAGAAGTGGAACATGACCGGGCTGCAGATCAGCACCGGGTTCTTAAACGTCGATTGGCAACCGCAGGACCATGATCGCGACGCGGCTTGGGAGTTGTATGTCGAGTTACTGACGCGGATCACGACCCAGCACCTTCAGCCGGATCATGGCGATGAGAAGGCGGCGTTGGAAAGCATCCACGCCTTGTTCGGTTTGACGCGTCAAACGCTGAAGCGGCAGGGGCGGCATTGTGGGGAATTCGCCAAGATCGCGATCGTCGTGCTGAATCAAGTCGTTCGGCCGTTCACGGCCAAATGGCATCGCGAATCGATGTCGGGCGGGTTTGATGACGCAGCGAAATGCCTGCAGTTTCGCGAGGAGTTGATGCGTTTGCAGCAGCAACTACGGAGCTACACCAAAATGCTGGCCGACATGGCTGATGTCGAAGACCTGACCGAGTTGGAGCAAGACGGGTAAACCGTCAAAGAGAGAAACACCAAGACCCCGGAGGTGACTGTGCACCAGCACCCGTCAGCCGTTGGGGTTGAAGACTTGGAAAGTCGGTGGCTGGGCGACGATGGTATACTAAATCGACTCTGGTTCACCCAAGGCCACCGGCCGTTTTAAATAACCAATTTTCGGATTCGGATCAAACCATTCTATTTCGTCGGAGTCTGAAAGTTTGCGGTGACAGCGGGCGAGCCGCAGTCCTAATTCGGTCAGCTTATCGACTCTCGCTCGACAACTTCCCAGATCACGCCTTCGCCGGTTCCGTCGCCGCGGAAGTGGAGCAGAGCGTTTTTCTGCTTGCGGTTGAGGCATTTGATGGTGTCGTTTAGTGGTAGGCCG
>SKZY01000164.1 GCA_007127095.1 Planctomycetaceae bacterium | reverse complement strand
GCAGCAGCGAATCGGCTCGGGCTCCTACTGGATCGAACGTTGGCAGACTCGCCACGACTCGATCAAGCGGCCAGCATGGGTTCGTCAATGCGAATCGCCGGTTCGCGAATTGGTCGACTCACAGGACCCCGTGGAACAAATCTGGGCGCTGGCGGCATCCGTGGCGATGGGCAACACCGATCACCTCACACGACTTCAGCAGCAATGGATTTCCGATCAGCTACCGGACGACGCGCCGCGGATGACCGAGCTGGTCTCCTGGCTGCCAGCGGCCGAGCGTCTGCAGTGGTTAACGCAGGCCGATATCAACTGGAAAGGGCCGCCGGATGAATCTTGGCAACCGCTGCGTGCTGCGACTCAGTTGGATCATCCCGATGTTGCACAGTGGATCTACGATCAGATCGCCACGCACGAAATCGACGACGACCAATCGCTCGCAACCATCAACGAGTTGATTACCCATGCCATGCTCGGCCGAGTGACAGCCGAGGAGCGATCGATACACTCGGCGGATAAATTGAATCGCGATGCGGAACTCCCGTTATCAATCCCCAATCAGCCACCGCTTCTGGCCCAGGTAGCGATGGCTCAGTGGTTGATCGCGGAATATCAGCAAGCAACATCGGAAAGTCAAAAATCGGTACTATTGGCCGCATTGTCGACCGCCAGTCGCCGCCACGCCTTCGCCGAGGCATTATCGATCCTAGATGAATCGCAGGTCGATGGCCGACTGACCCAGGTCGCAACCGCTCTGGCCCTATCGGACCTGAGATCGTTGTCCGCGGAGCGAGCGGTCGTGTTGCTGTCGCACCCGGTCGCGTCGGTGGCTGAACAGGCGTTGAACCGGTTGGTTTTGATCGACACTCAAGGTGACCCGTCAAGTAGCATCCTAGGCATCGCAACCCTCTATTATGAAACGCCTCGCAACTTCGCGTTCCAGGAACTCCGGCGTCCCCTGCCACTCGATTCGCTGGAACGTTTTGCTAGCGATGAGCCCTTACGACTGGCCGCGTTTGCCGACGTGCTGAGGCTGAGTGCCGGCGACGACCTGGACCCACATGAAATATTGAAGCGTTTGCAGGACTGGGAATTGGCCCTTCCCGTAGTCGCTGTGGCGCTGGCCGAAGCTGGCCGTACCGATGATGCGGCGATGCAAGTATATACATCATGTGCGGAAACAGCTGAGGCTCACTATGCCGGCTCACTCTACCGCGCATTGCGGCCGCTGAAAGACGACCGGATCAGTGTCCTACGCCGGCAATTACTTAAAACACACGACGGATTCATGCCGTAAACCATGCAGCAGAAGTCGATCGCAGTCGGTGAATATCCCGAAGGGATACAAGCCATTAGCCGGGGGTTGGAGCGCAGCGACCACCCCCGGAAGAGAATCGCCCTTAAAACTTAAAAAGTTTTCAGACAGTACTTTCGCAGCCATCGTTTAAAATAGCCAGCACGCGTCGCAGTGACACTTTTCAAATATCTTACGATCGTTCCCATTTCGAGGACAGTTTCATGACCCCAATCGCCAATTCGCTTCCGCCACAAGGTAACGTATTCGGTATATCCCACTCCAGAAAACCCCTGTCGCGCCACACTGCGGCCTCACCTGCTTCCCTACAGCGGCGAAGTCCAATTCGCTATCTGGTAGTTGTGGTGATGATTGTCACCGCGTCGTTGATGGGCAGCGACCGTGTGTTGGCGCAATACGCTTCCGGCATGGGCGCTGAGGGGATCGCTGTGATGGGTGTCGGCCAAATCGCACTTGAACCGCAAAAGCTTGAGCTGAGCATGAGGGTTCAGGCTCAGGGAACGGATGCGAAATCGGCTGCCAAAGCGCTGGTGGCTCATCAGGAGCGGGTGCGAAAAGACTTGGTCGCGATGAACGCTGACGCCGAATCGATCCGGTTTTCCTCACCGAAATTTGAAAGTGGTGAATCGCAAGAAAAGCAACAGGCGATGCGGATGATGCGGCGTCAGATGGGAGGAGCGTCTACTGCCGGTTTGGCGAATGCGCCAGCAGTCGTCACTGCAATGTCAAGCTTGCGGGTTCAGTGGGCATTGCCGAAGATCGAACCCGAGGCGTTGGCCATCCTGCCGCAAGGGCTCAAGGAACAGATCATCAGCCGCGATCTCGCCGGCAAGAACAATCAACCTGAAATGGACGAGGAGACGCGTGAGCAACTCAGCGAGATGGAAGCGATGATGGAAGAGTCATTCGGCAGTTTTAGCTTTGGTGGCGAGTCCGATCGGTTGCAACCTCGGATCGTTTTCGTCGCGACGGCTGACACCGAGCAACGGCAGGAAGCGATGAAGCAAGCGATGGCGAAGGCACGCCAGTCAGCGGAATTGATCGCCGCGGCGGCAGATGTCGAATTGGGCCGACTCAAGAGCCTAGCGGCCAGCGATCAACAGCTGGAGCGGATTCAGGTGATGCGTTACAGCTACGGGGAGAGCGACGAGTCGTCCTTCACCGACGACGCCAACAAGATCACCTCCACAACGCTCGATGGCCTCAAGTTGTCCGTCACCCTGATGGCCGTCTACGAACTGTAAAGATCGAGCGGAAACGAGATAGTGTCTGTCACGACACGTCGGCGTCTGAAGGCGAGCGATCTGGCGGGCGGCGCGCCGGTGGCGGTCGGTAGTTACCATGTTGGTTGTTGCTTCGCCGGCCCCGATTCCTTGCCCCCGACCGAACCTGACGATTCTCAGTAATTGCCGCCCATCATCGCACCGTCGGCACGGTGGCCAAGGTTCTGGAAAACCTCGGGGTCGATGCTTTCGCTGAGAAAGCGAACACTCCCGTCGGCAAAACAAAACTGGGCCCCGCCGGGGTGATGACTGCCAAAACCGCCTACCCATAGCGGATCGGCGTCTTCCGGCATTTCAGGAAAGAGTCGTCGTTCGCGTGAACCATACAATGTATTGATCATCGTTCCCGTGTTTCGCAATGTCGCTCGAGTCCCGGAAACCCACCCCAGGCTGTCTGCAAAGGGCACCATTTCGCCGATCAAGATCGTATGGCTGCTGCCGTCATAGATTTCGCCGTAGCGGACCTTGCTGTTCAAGAATAACAATCCGGTGTTGTCAGACGCGATTGACGCTTCTTCGTGATGATGGCAGCCGGCATAGTTAGTCAACGCGGCTGAGTTGTCGTCATTCATGACTGATGGCGAGGACGGGCAAAGAAATGTGCCTATCACCTGCACTCGAGCTGCGGCATTGACATCCGCGTACGCGCCCTCCGCGATTTCAAAATTGTCGGCGACGCCTTGGTGTTCGACGTACCGCAAAACTTGAACAAGATGGCTGACATGTTGGCCGACCGGTTCACTGCGAATGGGGCCGTCGGGGTTAATCACACCACTCGGCAAATGCTCCATCGAAAATTCGAAGTTATGCATCGCCAACCCCAGCTGACCAAGATTATTCGAACACGACATCCGACGCGCGGCTTCCCGGGCGGCTTGAACAGCTGGCAGCAACAGCCCGACCATCACACCGATGATCGCGATCACGACCAGCAGTTCGACAAGCGTAAAGCCACGATTGTTTGCCGCAAAAAATCGATGCGAACGTTTCATTGGAAATTCTCACTTTCTAGGGAATCATTTTCGGTTGGCGTTAAAAATAAGGGGTCCGGACTCCTTTCTCAGCGCAATTGCCAGGAACGGGAGCGACGTGTCACGATCGGAACCGGGTCTTGGGTTTGCAGTGTGACCGCGACCCGCAGTTCGACGTAGTCCGGCGACTCGGCTTCGGGCTCGATCGAGATTTGGACAGAAGCATCAAGGCCGCCATCCAAAACTCCAGCCAATTCCCAGACCTCACCCGCGTACTGATCGTCTGCCAGTCTGGCTCGCAGCGCACGTCGCCATCCCGCCTCCAGCACCCATTGGGTTTGCTCCATTTGCCAGTGACGCCGCAATTCTCGTCGGTGGGTCAGACTGGTCTTGAGCGCGCCGAGGCTGACGATCGAGGCGATCCCGAGACAGACCAATACGCAAACGAGCACGCTGCCAGCACGATTTTCAGTGACGCCGCGATCGGATCGTACTTTCATGGGTCAGCCCCCTCCGTTGACGGAATCAGCCAGCG
>SKZY01000359.1 GCA_007127095.1 Planctomycetaceae bacterium | reverse complement strand
GTGGTCTGGATGCTCGTCGGCCCCCGGGCGCTCTGGTGGGCGATGCCGTCGATCGTCTTTTTGTTGCTGTTGGTGCCGTTGCCGTTCCAGGCCGAATCGTTGTTGAGTTGGAAACTGCAAGGCGTGGCGACCACCGCCAGCACGGCTGTGCTGCGGGTGTTGGGTCAACCGGCGGTTTCCGAAGGGCATACGATCTGGTTGGGTGAATCGCAATTGTTGGTCGAGGACGCCTGTTCGGGACTGCGGATCTTCGTCGGCATCGCTGCCTTGGCGTTTTTTTGGGCCAGCGTGACTCGCCGCTGCTGGCTCGACCGGGTGGTGATTCTCGCTTCGGTGCTGCCGCTGGCGATTTTGGTCAACGTGATGCGGGTGACGACAGTCGCCCTATTCGCAAATCGGGTCGACGGCGTTTCGCTCGACCGCATCCACGATTGGGCGGGATTGGCAATGATCGCCGTCGCCGCGTTCCTGTTGTGGATCGTCAAGGTGTTGTGGGAACGGCTTTATCGGCCGGTCGAAGTGCTGACCGCTCGGCATTTGCTCCGCCCCGACCCGGTTTGATTTCCGGCGAAGAATGTCGAAAGAAAATCGAAATTACTTTCAAGTTGGTTGAGTATCAGACGGGCCTTGAGGCGTTCGCCAAGTACGTCGAACTGATCGCGGCGAAGTGGAGCATGCAGGGTAGCTGCCCATACGGTCGTGCGCTGGTTCAGTCTGTTTGGGGCTGATGTCTGTGCTGTCGTATCGTTTTGCTACTGGTAAAGGATTTTATGTCTGCTTCTGCTTCTTCCCAGGCTCGAAATCGACCTGCTGCCCCGGCGGAGGCTCCTGCCTTTGATCCTTGGCTGTTGTGGGTCGCGTTTCGGCGGCACTGGTTTTGGGTGCTGCCGTTCGGTGCTTTGCTCGCCGCAGGTGCCGGTTTCTACGTTTACCGCGGGTTTGTGCCCGAGTACCAGGCGACTCATATCCTAGAGGCGAATCGGGATTACGTCGTCTTCCAAGGGGTGATGACCGCGCCGAACGACCTGGCGAATGTCGAAAAGCAGATCTTGCTCAATTCTCTTGTGCTCGATCCGGTGATGGCTGACCCAGAGGTTTGCAAATCGCCCAGCTTGCGTAACCCGCAGGAGCGGGAGCGTAATCTGCGTCAGCGGCTTTTGGTCGGCACCGCGGGTACTAAGCAGTTGCTGACGGTTTCGTTTCGCGAAACCGATCCCGAGTATGCGGCGTTGGTTTGCAACGCCGTCGTCGATTCGTATTTGCGTCAGCGGCAATCGCTCGACAGTAAGCGGATGTCTGACCTGGAAGGGTGGCTCAAGCCGGCGATCGATCGCTGGGAGGCGGAGGTCAAGTCGCATCAGGGGCGAGTCCGTGAGCTGAGTAAGCAGGCGAAGGGGTTCGATCCGTTTAATGAGGTCAGTCGCGTCGAAAATGGCACGGCGGCGATGTCAGGGCTGTTTGCCCAGTTGACGAAAGTGAAGGGCGATAAGGAGGTTTTGCAGGCGCGGCTCGATGCCGAAATGGCTCGTGCCGATTCGGCTGCGGAGTCGGGTGAGCAGTCGGCCTTCGATGTTGCTCCGGGGCCCGACCAGATCGAGCAATTCGTTGCGGCTGATAGTACGGTGGCTCAATTGCGGAATCGGCGGGCCGAGAAGCAGTCGCAGATGCGGCGGATGGAAGATAACGATTTGGTGAGGGTCAACCGCGATTGGTACAACACGCTGACGCGAGACGTGACGTCGATCGCCCGGCAATTGGAAAAGGCCGAGGCAACCGCTGCCGAGCAAGCTGTCGAGTTCCTGAAAGAGCGGTCGATTCAGCAGCGTTCAGCCGATCGTTCGGCCAGTCTGGTCGCGATGCAAAAAGAATTAAGTGAGCTCGAGGCGACGCGGCAGACGTTGCAGAAAAGCTTCGATGAGGAAAAGGTCCGCTTGGAGCAGTTCGCTGGTGAATCGGTCGACCTATACTTCGCCCAGCAGGAATATGCCCAGGCTGCTTCGATTTTAGAAAAATTGAACATGCGGATCGCTTCGCTGCGGACCGAGCGCCAACGTGGCGCGACGATTCAAACGCTGGCCAAAGCGACGCCGCCAGTGACTCCTACCGGCGAGATGCCGTGGAAAAAGATCTTGATGGTCGTCGGGGGGGCCTGTGGCTTTCCCTTCGCACTGGCCTTGGCATGGGAGTTTCGCGTCAAGCGGATTAGCACCGCGGATACGATCGAGTCGCAGAATTGGTTGTCGGTGATCGGTGAGGTTGCTCGGCTGCCGACCAGTTCGTCGTTGGGGCTCAAACGGAGGATGTTTGAAGAGAGTGTCGATACGCTCCGCGCCAATCTGCTGTTGTCGCCCGAATGGATGCAGGCCCGCTCGTTTGCCGTCGTCAGTAGTGTTTCGGGTGAAGGCAAGAGCAGCCTCGCTTCGCAGTTGGCCGTTTCGATCGCCAAGGCGACCGGTGAAACGGTGCTGCTGGTCGATGCCGATATCCGCAGCCCCGATCAACACCATATGTTCGGGATCGAGATGGGGCATGGGTTGGTCAAGGTGTTGACCGGACGTGCCAACCTGAGCGACGCGATTGACCGCTCGTTAGGTGGACTCGTCCATGTGTTGCCCGCCGGCTATCTCGACGCCAGTCCCCACCGTATCGTGACTCCGGCGACGATTCGCAAAGTGATCGATGAAGCCCAGGATCAACTCGGTTATCGTTACGTTCTGTTCGATACCGCTCCGGTGTTGTCCGCCGGTGAAACACTGTCGATCGCCGGTGAAGTCGATGCGTCGCTGCTCTGTGTGATGCGTGACCACAGTCGCGTGGCGACAGTCGAACGAACGGTCAAACGGTTGGAGTCGACCGGGGCGGCTTTGGCTGGCATGGTCTTCAACGGCGTTCCCTCTCGGCAATACGCCTATCGCTATGGCGATTATCGCTATGGCGATGCGGAGCGGAGGATTGCACACGACGCGGTAGTGGCGGAGAGTTCTCCGTAACGATATTTTTGATCGTGGTGGTGAGTACACTCGGTAGCGGGGTCTGTTAGTGGTTGGGATAGTATGCCCGGCCACGGTTCCTGCTGTCTTTCAATCGCTCCTGTCGGTAGGTGCCAAGGTCGTCCGTAGGTGGTCGGTTTTTTAGGGCGTTGCCGTTCAATTCCGTTAACTGTCAATCTGGATTTACGTATTTACCGATGGCGAACCCCGACAGCGAATCCGCGTCAGACGCACCCAAGGGCCGTGCCGGCGATGATGAGACCTCCGCTGCGGCGGATGCTCGTCATGTCGAGTCGGCTCCAGGGGCCGCAGTTGACGAGTCGGCGGGGAACGCCAATCCGACGTCTCCGGTCGGTAACGCCTCATCCGGCGAGCGAGCCGCTGTCGGTGTTTCGACTCCCCGGACCGTCTGGACTTGGAATCTGCCACTGCTGTTCACTCTGGTGGCGATCGTTGTGGTCGGTGGGCCGCTGTTCGTTGGACTTTATGTCTGGCAGTCTTCGCGGATCGGTGGGCAATTGTTGACCCTGGCGGAAAAGGCTGAGGAGCCTCGTGAGCAGATCAAGTGGTTGTCTCGCTACCTGAAGCTGCGACCGGAGGATACCGAGGTTCAAGTGCGATTGGCGGTCGACTTCGACGACATCGCCACCGGACAGGCCGAAATCGACCAATCACGGCGTTACCTGACCCAGGCGCTGGCCGCCGTCGCCGATAGCGATGACCAGCAAACAGCTGACGATTTGCAGCGGCGACTGATCGAACGGTTGGTCCAACTTGGCAGCGGTTGGATGCTGGAGGCCGAGCGGCAGATCATCGATCTCAACCCGTCTCCCGGCGATGCTTGGACGCTCGACAAGCTCGCCCGCAGTCTCGCCGGCCAGGGTGAAGAACTTGCCCGCCGGATCGTGACCGGTGAACCGCCGGAACGCGAAGAAGATTATTGGCGGTGGGCGGCGAGTCGTCCGATGGGTGAAGTGTTGGAATTGGCGGTTGAGGCGAACCCCGATTCGGTCGAATTGGCGGGGTTGTTGGTCGACGCGTACATCAATATGCCCGAGGCTTTCGCCCCGCGTGACGGTTCGGTCACCGAGGTCGATCCGGCTGAACGCGAAG
>SKZY01000189.1 GCA_007127095.1 Planctomycetaceae bacterium | reverse complement strand
GCTTCGCTCGACCGCCGGCTAAAGCCTGCAATCCCTCCGGGATCGGTTCCATATGCCGAAGGCATATCAGCCATTAGCCCCGGGTCGCGAAGCGCACCCGGGGAAAAATCCGCAAAAACCGCGATCGACCCCGAAGGGGTCGTAGCTCAGCATGCTGCGACCCGCGTGGTGATGGCGTCGAACAGTTCGGCGGGCAGCGGCCCTCGCGAAGCTGCCGCGACGTTCTCGGCCAGGTGATCCGAATTGGCGGTGCCGGCGATCACACTGTGACAATCGGATCGTGACAGCGTGTAGCGGAGGATCATCTCGGCGGCCGTCATCCCGGCGGGTAACAATTCGTCGAGTCGCGCTCGTCGCCAAACCTCGTTCAGCTGTGGCCGTTGAATCTCCGCCTCGGGTCCGCCCTGGGCGACACCGCCGCGGATCAACACCCCTGCCCCACTGGCGGCCGCCGCGGCGATCGCATCGCCATGCTGCGGCGCCAGGCAGGAGAACGGGATCTGAAAGGCATCGAACACGCCCAGTTCGATCAATCCGGTCAACCGGGGCAGACTCGACGAGACACCGATCAGCCGAACCTTTCCCGCGTTTCGAAACTCGGTCAACAGATCGATCAAGCCCCGTTCGACAAGCGTCTCGGCATCGCCACCGTGAAACTGCAACAGGTCGACGTGATCGGTCCGCATCCTCATCAAACTGGTTTCGAGGTTGCCGCGAATCACCTCGGCGTCCCAGACATGATCGATTTCGAGATGGTCTTCGCGTTGTTGATAAACGCAGCCACACTTGGTCGCCAGGAAATACTCGTCGCGGCGATGGGCGATGAACCGCCCGATCCGCTGTTCGCATTCGCCATAATCGGGCGCCGTGTCGATCAGGTTGATCCCGGCGTCGAGCACGGCGTGCAGGATTCGCTCGGCCTGAGCGTCATCGACGACCCGCACGCCCCAGGTCCGTGGGCCGCGGAGTCCCATGCTGCCGTAGCCGAGTCGGCTGACACGAATCCCGCTACGGCCGAAGGACGTTTTTGGCAAGCTCATGGTCGGTTGTCATTCAGGCGGCGGAGCGGCCGCGGTCGTCTTGGACCATCCCGTTGGCCATCCGTTGCAGGTTATCGGCACCGGCGGCGATCGCGTCGTCATGGGTGATCATCACGATCGTCAGGCCGTCGTCGCGGTTCAGCCCACGGAGCAACGTCAGGATTTCGCTGCCGGTCTGGGCGTCGAGGTTACCGGTCGGTTCGTCGGCCAGCAACAGCGACGGCTCGGTCATCAGCGAGCGGGCGATCGCGGTCCGTTGCATCTCGCCGCCGCTGAGTTCCCGCGGTTTGTGGCTGGCGCGATGCAGCAACCCGACGCGGTCGAGCATCGCTTCGGCGTGTCGCCGGGCTTCGCGGCGATGCCGAAAGTACGACCAGGTGCTGCGACCGATCATCAGCGGTGCCAACACGTTTTCGACCGCGGAGAGTTCCGGCAACAGGTGATAGAATTGAAAGATCACCCCGATGTCGCGATTGCGGTAAGCATCCCGCTCGGCCCGCGAAGCGTTATCGATCCGTCGACCATTGAAATGAACCTCGCCCGAGTCGGGCCGGTCGAGCGTCGCCAACAGGTGCATTAGCGTACTCTTGCCGCTGCCGCTACGGCCGACCATCGCGGTGATCTGACCGGGAGGGACCTCGAGATCGACGCCCCGCAACACCGGGACCTCGATGCTGTCTTTCTGGTAGCTCTTATAGATCTGACTGGCCCGCAGGACCGGTGCTTCGTTCATGATGGCGTGACCGTCGGAGGGTGGAGAGGGCCTATTCGAATCGTAAAGCCTGGACCGGGTTCATCCGGGCGGCCCGCAATGCCGGCAGAACGCTGGCCGTCGTCGCGATCGCGATCGATCCGGTGACGACCCAAACGACCGTCAGCGGGTCGATGATGGTGGGGATCGAATTGAAGTAATAAACCGTCGGGTCGAAGACTTCCTGTCCGGTAATCCGCTCGATCACCGCGGCGATCGAGTTGATATGGCGGACGAACAACAGCCCGCCGATGGTGCCGACGCCGCTACCGACGACGCCCAACAAGACGCCATAGCTAAGGAAGATGCTCATCACGCCGGTACCTGAGGCGCCCAGCGCCTTGAGCGTCCCGATGTCGCGAGTCTTTTCGACGACGATCATGAAGAATGTCGCCAGGATGCCGAAACCGGCCACGGCGATGATCAAGAACAACAGGATATTCAGGATCGTCGTTTCCAACCGAACGGCGGCCAGCAACGGCCCCTGCATGTCGCGCCAGGTTTGAATGTTGAACGCGTACATGTCCGGCGGGAACCGCTCACGCAATGCGTCGCGGGCCTGATTGAGATCGGCACCGGGGACCAACTTGAGCTGCACTGTGGTGACGCTGCGAGTCCCGGTCGCCGGGTCGATCATCCCACGGAACTCCTGCAGTTGATCGAGCCGGACGAAGGCGAACGTGCTGTCGTATTCGCTCATCCCCGACTCGTAGAGATCGATGACCGTGAACTTTTGATTCAGTACCTTGGCGTTGTCCGAAGCATTGGGAAACATCATCCGCACGTCGTCGCCGGGGCGGCAGTAAAAGTGGTCACGGATCTCACCGTCGGAATCACGCAGCCGCGAACTACAAGTGGCGATCCCGAGCACGATCCCTGGGTATTGCTCTTCGGCCGGATCGAAAGTCTGCGGTCCCGGCGTGTCGCCATCGCCGTACATCTCGGGCGAAAAACCGATCGTCATGCTCGGCCCCTGAGACGCGGCGTCGACAGCAGCATCAGCAGCCTCACCGTCCACAGTGGTGAGTCCCGTCGTAGCCGATTCTCGGCTGGACGAATCCGGGACGCCCCGCGCTGCGGCCTGGCCTCTCGCCCGCCGCAATGTCTCATTGATCCGCTCCCGCTCTTCATCGAGCAATCGCTCGTAAGCGACCTTTTGGCGGCGGTACTCCCATCCCGATTCGGGGAACTGCTCTCGATCGGGGGCGTAACCGGTATCCCGCAGATCAAAGCTGACATGGGACCGGTTATCGGGATGGAGCAAAAAGCGACCGAACTGGCTGACCGATTCGTAGGTTTCCGGGTCGATCCCGACCAGATTGACATGGCGGGTGATCAGTTGGCCATTGAAGTCAATACCCAGCATCCCGGGAACATGGACGCTGACAGAAGAACCCTCGATCCGATCACCGAGCACTGCCTCGATCTGTGCGAGATGGGCGTCCGGGTCGGGCATCCCGCCACTGGCATGGCATTCGATCAAGATATCCGACGCAAGACCGTGCAGCCGATCGTGCATCTCGGCTGCGAAACCGGCCATCACGCTGTTGACGACGATCAATGTCGCTACGCCCAACATCACGCTGACGATCGATGCCAACGCGATGTAGCGGGTGCGGAGATAACGAAAACAGAGCAACCAACGATACATGGCCGTTCCTTCGGCGGGGATTCGCTCCTGGTGAGTCCGGCCACCGGAGGTGACCGTCTGGCGAAGGTAGACCACGACGGTCCTGTGCGTAAAGGGAAGAAAATGACGATTCGACCGGTGCTGGCGGTCTTGTGGCGCTCTGGCGGGTGATTGATGCCGAGTCACCGCCGCGACCGATGAACCGATTGGCGGCTTCCCCCGGATGAATCTTTCCGGCCGCCACCGCCGGTTCGCTGCGAGAAACGCTGTACGCCGGTCCGACATTCGCCATGCATGATTCGTGCAGGCCCAACCATGCGCAACACTCATACACTCGCCCTGATCGCCGCCGCGGTCGGTGTCCCCTACACCGCGTCGGAGACCGAAATCGGTCGCCGTGCGATCCAAACCGTCCATTCCCGACCCGCCGTAGCCAAGAAAGAGAGCGATCCACCTGGTGACGACCCGATCAGCTCCCACCGCGAGGTCGAACGGATCCTCGAGACGAGCGTCGATCGGTTCCGCTACCCCTCGACCCCCGAAGCGATCGCGCGACAGGCCGCCGATCCCCGTCGAGCTCTCGACCCTCGATCCGGAGGGATCGCTGACCCACTGATCACCCCCAACGCTCAGGCAGTCGCGATGCGGCGGCCCGCAGCGGGCGGGGCTGCGGGCGGGGCTGCGGG
>SKZY01000208.1 GCA_007127095.1 Planctomycetaceae bacterium | reverse complement strand
TGGACGCGAGCTGACCGTTTTGTCCCCAGAAACCTTTCCGCGCATTCCCGGTGACGCGTTCCGTTCCCCCGATAGTCGACGATGAAGCGGAGCAAGCCCCATCCAAAAAGCTCACGCGGAGCCCCTCCCTTGCCTCTCCGTCGCGTTTCGAGTTGCCTCGAAGGCTCTGTGGACGTCTTCCCGCTTTGGTGCGAAGGATACGCAAGAAACGCACAGCCCGTGCTAGTCAAACTCCCCTGTTCTGTTTATCCGCACGGGAACCCTCTATTGGGTGGGAGAATAGGGAGTAGTATATTTCCGAAGTCCGGCGACGCGCGCGGCAGGGGGGGAACGATTACCTACCCCATATATATCTCCAAGGCTCGAACCACCCCCCCCCCACTACATATATTGCAGGCGAGCCGCTATTCGGATTCGAGCAGCTTTCCGTGATAGTTGTATCGCGTCCTGCCATAATTTATCGCGATCCTTAATTTCCTGCTACAGCTGTTCGAGACGTTCCTGTTTCTGTGTAGCTTTTTTGGCTCGTCGTCGGTCAGCCCCAGCCTTGTGGTACCACATCAAACGTCTTGCGCCCCTGCGATACTGACGTGCGCCCCAACCGTTGACGCCACACCACCTGACGCTTATTCTGCAGGTGTTTGCGCGTTGGTTTTTCGCTGACCGTGGATTGTGGGGTTGACCATGCCGACTTTTCAAGAATTGCTTTCCGCTGCCCGAACGCTGAGTACGACGGAGAGAATACGTCTCGCCAGTTCCCTATGGGAGGATATTCCGCCCGCGGATTGGCCATTGCCTGACGCGGAATGGATTGCCGAAGCTCAGCGGCGGTCTGCGGAGTATGACGAAGGACGAATGTCGGCGGCCACTTGGCCGGAAGTACAAGCCCGGGCTCGACGGAGCGCCGGGCTCGATGGATAAACTGCTCGTCGCCGAGGCTGCCGAGGAGGAGTACACGAATTCCCTGAAGTGGTACGCCGAACGAAGCGTTGGGGCTGCCGAACGGTTCGAAGCCACGTTTGATCCGTAACGTTCTGGCAAGCTGCTATGCGAAAACTCGCCATCGCTGCGTCAGTCGCCACACTGCTCCTAATACTGCTGTGGCCAATCAAGGCTGTTTGGGTTGGGGAGTTCCCGCTGACCATCACGATTGATTCCCACATCCCCATCGATAGCACGTCGATGCTCGTCGCGACGTGCCGAAATGAACAAGAAGTCGTGCACCTAGTTGAGAATCCACACTTATACGACGATACGTTTCGCCGCGTACGCGAGCTGAGTTCCGGTGGCCTGGTGGTTGGCATCCCATGTTCAGGGCACGATCGCCTCTTCGGGTTGTTTTCAACATACAATCACCCAAAGTTCATCGTTGTGGAATACCGAAGCAACGACGGGGGCCGGGAGAAGCGATCGCACAAGGGATTCGCCATCCCAGAGGGACGCGGACCACGAAAGATGACGGTTAACGTACCGTGATGTCGCTGATAGCGGTACGCAGCGCGGTGGTTCCCATCGGTCGCTGGCGAGGACTCAGCCTCCGATCAGCCTGCGAAAGGGCGACCGGATGTTCGATTTCGCGTCAAATACGTCGAACTCGGCACCGCGAAAAGCTGGCGATACGGGAGGCTACTGGCGCGGTTCGACGAAGCGGAGCAAGTCCCGCCCAAAGACTCTTCAGACTAATCACCTCCTGAAGTTCTAACCAAGCATTGTTCATACCGACCCCACTGGCGATGGTTTTGGCCATGTGCCAGTGGCCCTTGCGACTCTTCGCATGGCGGATCGCCTGACGACGCGGCACGCCAAACTCGTACAGGGGACTTGCACCCCACAACAATCACGCCCATGCCGGGCGTACAGAATGACATGCACCGCAGGACGCGAGCCGACCGGTTTGGCAATGGCACAATCTTCCGCGCGTCCGCGGTGATGTCCGACGTTCGCCGCAAGAAGTCATACCTGCTTCACGTTGACAATCTCGACTAGCATCTCATTCGTGTCGATCGTATAGAAACCACGTAAGGGCTCGCGGTCGATGAAATACAAACCTTCGCTCAAGTGTTCTCCTGCGGCGGACGGATCTGATCGCAAAGCGTCTTGCATCTCTGTTGACGCGCTCATGATGTCCGATTTCGCACCGCTCGCCAAGGTGATGCGCAACACGTCCTCTACCGCCTCTAAAGATAACAAAACTCCGTAAATCACAGTGCCTCGATTTTTGCGATGAGTTCATCCACTGTGAACTTAGGTCCAGAGCTACCGACCCGAGACTTTGCGAACTTGACTTCATCGTCCGTAGGCGGACGCCGCACGAACCCGACACGGTTGCCTTGGGCATCGACCAACTCGATCCGACCGTCGGAACGGCGAATTTGATCGGCAACTTCTGCTTGAATAACGATTCGTATCATCTTTCGATCTCCTTTTTGAACAGTGGATATTGTACCATTCTGACCATCCGGGTCGAGCGAGGCCGCTGGATTCGATAAAACCGGTCGGATTAAACGCACGGTGGAGTCGGCGAAATCGGGTAAGGACGGCCCTTGCGGGCCGCCCTTCGCACACCACCGTACATGCGGGTCGCCCATACGGCGGTTCGATGAAGATTGAACACGGGCCGGTCGATTGAGGGCGGAACAGTGGCAGCAATGTTGGCTGCACCGCTGGTCACTGCCGTTGTCGCTCGGTCGACTCACGCAAGGCTGGTTTCTCGATCGACGCCGACGCCGCACCGTCCTGTCGGACTATTGAACCTGTGGTCTCCGCACGTAGGCAGCCGGGAAAGTGCCGGACCGCTGGTGGGGAGGGGTTCCCTGAGGTGGCCTGGGTTTCGGGGGCCACGCGTTCTCTTATTTCAGCAGGGGACGGTTGCTTCGAAACGGCTTGGCGATAGATAGCCAAGCGATGAATGAAGTCGCGACGTGTTGTAGTAATCGATGAACTCAGTGAGTTCTTTTAACGCGTCGCGATAACTTTCGTATTCGGTCATTTGTAGCTCCGTCTTGATCGTTCCAAAGCAAGATTCCATGAATGCGTTGTCGTAGCAGTCGCCCGCACGGCTCATGCTTTGACGCATCGAGCTACGCTCGATTATCGCTCGGTATTTCTTACCTGCATACTGACCGCCACGATCGGTGTGGTGAATCAGATTGCCCCCCGGTTGCCGGCTGCGAATCGCTTTTTGGAGCGTCTCGATGACCAACCCTTCGGTCATGTCCATCGCCAAAGACCAGCCAATGATCCGCCTCGAAAAGCGATCCATCAGCGTTGCCATGTAAGCAAATCCGTTTCGAACAATCGGAATGTACGTGATGTCGCCAACCCACAATTCATTGATGGCAGTCGGTTCAGGTTGTTCAAGCAATAGGTTCTCGTTGTAGCCCAACGTGTGTCGACTTTCGGTTGTTCGCGGCTTGAATGACTTTGGCTGAATCGCTGAAAGTCCAGCGATTTGCAGCAGTTTGGCCGCTCTCTCGCGTCCGATCGGAAAGCCTTGCAGTTTCATGTCCGCCGCGATCCGCCGTGCGCCGTAGCGTCTTCGGTGTCGATGAAACGTCATGATCACCAGTGGCAGGACATCCATGTCGCTCTGTTCTCTTTGGCTTGGAGGTTCGTTTTGAAATCGCTGAAAGGCCGAGCGTGAGAAGCCGAGTGTTTGGCTGGCTTCACGCTCGGAGGCGACGCCATCGTCGACGATTCTGGCCGCCGCCGCGTAGAGTTGGCTTACTCGCCGCGGCCGAAAATGATCAAAGCTTTTTTTAAAACGTCGCGTTCGCGTTCGACGCGGCGCAATTCCGCTTCGAGCTGTGCGACGCGGCCATCGAGCACCTCGCCGACAGGTCCAGCCGACTCGATCTGCTGCTTCCTCCATCGGTACAACAGGTTCGCTCCAGAGATCCCCAGTCGCTTGGCGATCGACGACGCGGAATGCCCGTCGAGCAACATGGCAACGGCATCGCGTTTGAATTCATCGGTGTAGGTGCGACGTTCGGGCGTCGCTGAAGGCTTGGTCTTCCGTGGCATCTTGAGCTCCTTGAGTTCCTTTCAATTTAAGGACTCGCGTGGCCCCCGAAACCCAGGCCACCTCAGTGTCTCCCAAAACCAAAGCAAGCGGATACAACGATAGCTACTTGCCACCGTCATCCTTATGTAG
>SKZY01000212.1 GCA_007127095.1 Planctomycetaceae bacterium | reverse complement strand
GCGTAGATGCCGACAAGTGATGGCAAGTTTCCAGTCGAGGACCCCATCAAAGTGAACGTCGGACGGATGAAGAACCCGTCGGCTGGCTAGCGGACGGTAGAAATGAGACGGACGGGAGTGGTGGGACGGAGGTAATTCCTGGGATGCCGAGTCGGTCACGGCCCAGGAGGACGAGGGCATTGGCTCGCAGGCGAGCCCCGGGCGTTCGCTGACGCGGCGAACACCGCCGGCAGCTGGTGGGCGAGTTCCCGAACGACCCTCACCATGTGGATCGCGTACAGGAACTCCGACGCCACCGCGGTGTGAAGTGGTGTCAACAGTGGCCTGATTCCCCACCATCGAACCCGATCTTGGGTTGCAGTTCCGGCTCGCGCGGATAGGCCAGCATTACCGGCACGTTTGCTGACTTGATTGCGTCGGCCACCTCTGCAAGCAACTGATCCGCCTCGCCTTCGATAATTTGCTGTGGCGAGTAACCCCTCGGCACTACATCGATCAGGGCAACATAGCCTTTCTCGTTAAGTCTCCTGAGGCAGAATGCATCCACCGAAAACGGGTGGCCTTCGCTGCTGACACACACCCCTCCGCTGGTGATCGCGACTTTTGCGCCAATCGCCTCCTCAAATTCCTTGACTCCAGGATTTCGGTCGTTTTCTCTCCAATCATATAGGCGCCAAGGTAAACTCCCCTTGAAGAAGGAATGATCTTCAGCGGCGAGCCGTCATCAACCTCGACGGTGCTCTCGGCAGAGCAACCACACGTCACCAACACCAGCGCGCACATTACGTTTCTAATCACATTCACGTGACAAATCGCTCCTTTTACGCCGAACCACCTGATCGTCTGTCATGCACTGGTTGAACCGCTTGGCCCAGTCAGCCGCGGTCGGGTCGAGGAGCACGCTCGTGATCCGTGCATCTCCGCTGGCTGACCGGCACCGAGTATCGTGCTCTTGCTCATGGCGTATCCTCAGTGCTCTCATTGGGCCGCTGATAAAACGAGACTCACTTCACCAGCAGGATACGCCGCTTTTTCCCCTCCACTACTTTCTGTCACCGCGTTCGCTCCGCTCACAAAGTGGCTTTCAGGCGTCGAAGGATCAGACATTCGCCTTCGAGGGCAACTCGAAGCCCGAGCGGTATTCGCGGGTCAGCCAGCGGTTGGCTTCGGCATTGTCGACGAACTGCTCGCTGTCGTTGTCGAACTGCAGCTGCGGCCCGAGCGAGACGGGGTACTTCTGCAAATCGACGCCGTTGTCGCGGAGGTGCTTGAGCGTCCGATCGAGCGTCGCCTGGTTATCATCCAGACTCTTGACCTTCGAAAGCGCTTCGCTCAATTCCTTCTCGGAAACGTGATTGTTTTCGCCGAGGTAGTACGAGATGTTGCCGAGGTGACTCATCGACGCCGAAAGGTGGCCTTCGAGTGCGTCGGCGTTCAGTTCTTCGCTGTTGCGGCTAACGCAGGCGTCGATGAAGTTCGTGTAGTGCGGCGTGCCGCCGTTGAACTCCCGGACCTTGTTGAAGTCCTTGTCAAAGACGACGCACTTGTGGTAGGTCTCCTGGACCAGGTAGCCGTCGGAGCCGTAGAAGATTACGCCGGTCTTTCTGCCCCGGGTCGAACCGAAGAGCTTGTTGATCTCTTCATCGGCCGAGTTGTCGACGCTCAAGCCACGGGTTTCGAAGACGATGCATTTGTCGCCGTAGTCATAGACCGTGACGCAGGTGTTGGCGGTATCGCCGGCATCGACGTAGCTGGGGTCTTTGCGTTCGGCCTGGTAACCGAGACGGCCGCCGTAGCTGATGATCGACTGCGGGTGCTTCATCAGCCCGAGGCCCCAGCGGGCGATGTCGGTCTGGTGCGGCCCCTGGTTGCCGAGGTCGCCGTTGCCGTAGTGGCGTTGCCAGTGCCAATCGTAGTGGAAGTTGGGGCGGGTCCGCTTCGGCTCGGTGAACGTCGCCGGGCCGCTCCAGAGGTTGAAGTCGACATGGGAAGGAATCGGATAGTTGCCCAGCGCCCCGATCGACGCGCGGCGCTTGTAGCAGAGTCCGCGCGCGAACTTGACGTCGCCGATCCCGCCGTCGGCGAGGAACTTCATTGCCGGGATCAGTGCGCCGCTGCTGCGGCTCTGGGTGCCGGTCTGGCACATGCGGTTATGCTTCTTTGCCGTTTCGACCAGGATGCGGCCTTCGGCGACGTTGTGGCTGATCGGCTTTTCGATATAGACGTCCTTGCCCGCCTGCATCGCCCAGACGCCGCAGAGGGCATGCCAGTGGTTCGGGGTGGCGGTGCTGACGATGTCGATCTCGTCGAGTTCGAAGGCTTTCCGCATGTCGGTGAAGACCTGAGGGCGGCGTCCCTGCTTCTGCTCGACCACGTCGGCCCGCTTGTTGGCGACGTTGGTATCGATGTCGACCAGAGCGCGAATCTCAGTCCGCTTATCCCTGAGGAAGCTGTCGATGTGGTTGCCGCCTCGACCGTTGACGCCGACGATGCAGACGCCGAAGGTTTCGTTGGCGGCCATGGCGCGTGCCGCGCGGGGACCGGTGGCGACGGCCGCAGTAGCCGCACCGGCGGCCAGCAGGGAGTGAAAGCGGCGACGGGAGATTTGATTCATGGTTCGATCAATCCTATGTGGGAAACAGAAGGAGGAGGGAAGCAGTGCGCTACCGCATCCCATTCAGGACTTGGGGAAAAACAAGTGACTTTGGCAATTCTTGTGTGTGTTTGATAAACGTCCAGCGTAAGCTTGTGTGAACGCTGCCAAATCTGAAGGTTGCGAAAGTTCTTCATCGACGTCCTTCACAGCTAACGGCTAACAGCTAACAGCTAACAGCTCATCGTTTTCTCATCGTACTTCCGCCACCGCCCTAGAAACATGCAATAACTGCCCTTCAGCATATGAAAACTGCTGACTCGCTTCAGGTTCAAAAACGACAGGCACTGCGGAAATCGCTCGGGCTCATGCCGGTTTCCCGTTGGAAAAAGTGGCTGAAGTAGAACTCGCTGGAAAACTGCATTCGCTCGGCGACCTCACGAACCTGCAGCCGCGGGTCGCTGAGCAACCGGCGCGCGGTTTCCAGTCGTGTGGCGACCAGAAATTCCTTCAGGGTTTGCCCTTGTGCGGCGCGGAACAGTTCTCGCAGTCGGGAATAGCTGATTCCGGACGCGGCGACCAATTCGCCCACCCGCCAATCGCGATACGGTTCGGCCAGCACGGTTTCCAGCACGATCGCCACCGGGGCGGGGATACCTGTCTCGGGAAAATCCAGCACTCCGCGCGAGGTGAACAGGTCGCCCCACAAGTTGGTGAGCTCCGTGTGAATCAACCAATCACCGCTGCCACGCGGCAGCGGCACCAGAGCGGTTAAGCAGCGCAAACGCTTGGCGAAAACCTCGGGAATGAGGTCGAACACGACTTCCCGCTGCAGCAATTCCAGCCACGACTCGAGGCCCGGACCGCTAAAACGCACCCCTTCGCTGCGCAGGCTCTGGCCGGGATCGGGCAGGTAGGTACGCGGCAGCCGCAGGTCCAACAGCCAGCAGCGATCACCGGGCTGGAGCGCATATTCGGTGTCGCCGATCCGTAGCCTGCCGGTGCCCGAGAGGATGTGAAACGCGAAGACACCCGCCTTGTCCAATCCCTGGTGCCGCTCGGGCTCGTCGCGCGTCACACAGCCGATCGACAGCACATGCCAAAACAGCCGCCGCGCCCGTTGCGTTGGTTCGACCAGTCGCAAGTCGGTCAGTGAAATGGTCATCCCGTTCTCCGACGACTCAGTGGCCAACGAACCAGGCGAATCCGAAGATCAACAGACCGACGGCCAGCCAGACGACCAGGAATCCGATCTGGGAGCAACGCGAGGGCCGCGGGATCTCCAGGCCCGCCCAGGTGATCCACATCGGCCGCTCTACCTGCGGCGTGGTCGGGGGCAATACGCAGGGCTCGACCAACTGTTCACCGGGAGCGACCGGCGTACGGCTGAGTGTGTAAAAGCGATCCAGTCGCTCGTCCGGCATCGGCCGAGTCACGAGGCTGACCAGTACGCCGGCGGTGACCGCCACGGCCATGTACAGCATGATCTGCCAGGGAAGATAAATCACCGTCTGGCCGCCTTCGGTCCAAACCAGTCTCCACTGGTTGGCCGCAGGCAGGG
>SKZY01000021.1 GCA_007127095.1 Planctomycetaceae bacterium | reverse complement strand
TTCGCCAGGTCCTTTCGGTAGACCCCGGTTAGCTCGTCTGTTTTGCTTTCTTCCGCATTGAAACCCATCGCGCAAAGATCGGTCGCGTCTCCGAGCGGTCCGACGCCGCCACGGTTCCAGCCATTTCGGGGCGAGGGGCTGGCGTTACTGTTCGTGCTCGCGTTGGTGGGTTCGGTCCGCGGCGAAGCCCCCCCGGTCGAACTCCGATCGGCTCCGCTCGCATCCGAACCGGCCCCGGAACCAACCGCCGAGGCAGGCTCTGTGCCGATCTCCGGTGTGACAACGGAATACGATTTGAACGTTCCAGCGGTCAACTCTCCGTCAACCGTTCCCGAGGAATGGGCTGAGCGGTTACGACAAACCGAAATAGCGATCGAGGCGGTCCAACGGGAAAACCGCGAGTTACGGTCCCGACTCGACGCTCGACTCGATGACCACGCGATTGAATCGACTGCGTCTGCGGTGGCCACTACCCCGCCAGCGGTGAAGCGGAAGTGGTTCGAAACGATCAACCTGCGCGGCTATGTCCAAGTCCGGCACAACACCGTGACTCACGTGGCCCCCGGGTCGGCGGTCGCCCAACATGCCGGAGACGCCTCGATTGGTCCCGACCAGGAATTCCTGATTCGCCGAGCTCGGTTGGTGTTTTTTGGTGATATCAGCGATCACCTGTCGATCTATTTTCAGCCCGACTTCGCCAGCACTCCCAACGGCGCCGTCGATTCCAACCAATTTACCCAGATCCGTGACTGGTACGGCGACGTCTATCTCGACAAGGGGCGCGTGCATCGACTCCGGATCGGCCAATCGAAGGTCCCTTACGGCTTCGAAAACATGCAATCGAGCCAAAATCGGATCTACTTGGACCGCAACGACGCGTTCAACAGCGCCACTAAAAACGAACGCGATCTCGGCATTTTTTACTATTGGACACCGCCGGCCGCTCAGGAAACCTTTAAATACATCGCCGACAACAATCTTAAAGGGTCGGGAAATTACGGTATTTTCGGCTTCGGCGCCTACAACGGCCAAGGCGGTTCGCTCCGCGAGTTCAACGACGAAGTCCACTGGATCTCGCGGCTGACGCTGCCGCATGTCTTTGAAAACGGCCAGATCATCGAGTGTGGGATTCAGGGTTATGTCGGCCGTTATGTCGCCTTAGGGTCCCCGATCGCACCGTTGGGCGTCGGCCCGGCGATCACCCCGACCGGTACGTTTGGTCGTTTCGGTGATGACGGGCTGACCGATCAGCGGCTCGGTTGGTCGCTGATCCATTACGCTCAACCGCTCGGGTTTCAGGTCGAGTACACGATCGGCCGCGGACCGCAGTTGAACGCCGCCCAGACCGCCGTGGAAGTCGATTCGCTGCATGGCGGCTACGCGATGATCAATTACCGTCACCGTTCGGCAGGGCTGGGCGAGTTTTGGCCATTCGTCCGCTGGCAGACCTACGACGGTGGTTACAAAAATGCTCGCAACGCGCCGGCCAGCCGGATCGACGAGTGGAACTTTGGCGTCGAATGGCAGATGCGACCGGAGATGGAGTTGGCCTGCGAATACCTGATCACCGACCGCACCAATCTGCGGGCCAGTCCGACCGGTCGCTCCTACGAAGCGTTCGTCGGCGACGTACTGAGGTTTCAGTTTCAATTCAACTTCTAGCTAGCATTCCAACGCAATGGCGCAAGCCATGCGGCCTGGCGGGTGCCGGGCGGTGGTTGAGTTTGAGGAGATGCCGGCGACCCACCCCAATCGCTCATGCCATGCCCTCCCGCGTGATGGCGAACTAGTGCTATTGTAACCGACACGACTTGTGTAGACTCCCCAAGCTTTGGCCGGCATCAGGGTTCCACGTCGGCCCAGGCGGCGGTGTGGACGCCGCGACAATCGGGGCATTTGACCGATTTTCCCAACGCGGCTCCTCGCAGTCGGAGGCGTTTTTGGCAATGTGGGCAGGTCGTCCGCAGCGTCGGTTCGGCGGCTAACAATTCGTCGATCCGCGATGCCTTTAATCCCGGAATCACGATGTCCGCGGGTGTCAACTGGGTCATCAGCTCATCGGTCAACGGGACGATGCCGGCGATCCGGTCGGCCAAGCGGCGGACGCAATCTTCGAAAGCATTGCGAGCCAAGCGGCCGTTACCGAAATGTCGGTCACGCTCGCGGTAGCATTCGTGAAACCCGACCAACAGCCGATGCCGGCTCTCCGGCGGCAGACGGTACATGTTGATCCGGCAGAGCGATTCAAAGATCCTTCCCAGCTCGGCCGGGGAGTAATCGTCAAAGGCGATGCGAGTGTTGATTCGAGACGACAGTCCTGGGTTGGTGCGGATCATCTGGTCCATCTCGTCGGGATATCCGGCGAGGATCACCACCAACCGGTCGCGATCATCCTCCATCCGCTTCAGCAGTGTCTGGATCGCTTCGCGACCGTAAGCGTCGTCGCTGGTCGAGCCGATCAGACTGTAGGCTTCGTCGATGAACAGGACGCCGCCGATCGCCGAGTCGCAGAGCCGGTTCGTCTTGGTCGCGGTCTGTCCCGCGTACTGGGCCACCAGACCGCTACGGTCGGTTTCGACCAGGTGTCCACCGTCGAGAATGCCCATCGCGCCAAGGATTTGGCCGACGATCCGCGCCACGGTCGTCTTGCCGGTGCCAGGATTCCCGACAAATGCCATGTGCAGGCTGATCGGCATCGTCGCCAGCCCGGCCTGCTGCCGTTTTCGCTGCAATTGCAAAAAGTTCGACAACGAACGGATGCGGTCCTTAACCGGTTCGAGTCCGACCAGTGAATCGAGCTCTTTCATCGCCGCGGCGAGGCAGACGATCGGGTCGTCGGGCGGTTCTCGCCGTGAGCCGCTGGCGGCTGGCGAACGCTTGGCTGTACGCGAAGCGTCGTCTTCGCCTGGCGAGCGGAGATAACGGGTCTCGCCCTCGGTCGGTTCTCGAGCCGATATTTCGCCCGTCGCGAATGAATCACGGCCGTCCAACCGGTCTGTGGCATCCGTTCGCCCTGCCGGTGTCGAGCGGACCGATCGGAACACCGCACCGACCCGATCTTGGATCGCGTGCAGCGTCAATGTCTCCTCGGGAGTCGTCAATCCGTCGCATTTGGCGATCAGGTTCGCCAGCCGAGCGACAACCGTTTCGACCTGAGCGACTTGATCGCGGAGTGGCCGATAGCGGACGAACGGGGCCAACAGCGATTCCCAGCTAAGTTGATCAGACCGGGCGAGCAGCCCCTCGGCGGCCTGCCGCAGTCGATCGCCTCGCAGGTGTTCGTCCCAAATGTGCTCGATCATCAACGCACCGACCCGCTTTTCCATCCGGGTCCAGCGACCGTCGCTACGAACCGTTTCGGTGTAGACCTTGATCAACAAGCCTCGGTGCAAATCCTCCATCAGCACCGAAAAGTCGTCGGCCGCCGAGTCGAGCTCGGTGGGGTGCTGGCGGATCATCAGGTCGGCACAGCCCGCATAGAGTTTGCGGCAATCACGCATCACACGCCGTAACTGCGGCTCAATCGTCTGGGGGCTGACGGACTTAGCCATTCGGGGCGTCGCCTGAAGGTTTTACAGTTCGGTTACAAAACGAGGCATTGCCGGAGACAGATCTAAAACGAACGCCACATATATTACCGGTTGGCTGGGCCGCAGGACTAGCGGCAGCCTTTTCCACTCCAGCAAGGTTAACGTGTCAATGTCAACGATGCTTCCCGCCCCCCCACGTCCGAACACGTCCCAGCCACGCGAAGCTTCGCAGCGTTCCGCTCCGTCGCCGGTCAAGACGCGTCTGACGGGCACGAGAAAGGCGATCCGCGCGGCGCGGAAATCCGAAATTGAGGCGAGTACCGATGGGTTGACCGTCGAACGAAGGTTCAGCAACATCAGCTGGTGGGCGGTCGGTTGGTTGACGATGGCCCACATCGTGGTACTGGCGGCGCCGTTCACATTCACCTGGACGGCACTGTTCGTCGCCTTGGGCTTGCACTGGTTGACCGGCAGCCTCGGGATCTGTCTCGGCTACCACCGCCTGTTGACGCATGACGGGATGAAGACCTATCCCTGGGTTCGCTACCTGTTCACCACCATCGGCACACTCGCCGGCGAAGGCAGTCCGCTCGACTGGGTGGCCGACCACCGCAAGCACCACAAGCACAGCGACCAGGTCGGCGACCCCCACTCGCCTCACGAAGGGCCTTGGTGGTCGCACATGTTTTGGCTCGCATTTCATACCCACAACGGTGACCGCGCGGCGCATCTGAATCGCTGGGTGCCCGACCTTTACAAGTTGCGGGGGATGCGGATGTTCGACTATCTGTTCCTGCCGCTGCACATCCTGACCGGCATTGTCTTGTTCGGCATCGGTTATGCGATCGGTGGCACGGAGATGGCGGTTTCGATGTTGGTTTGGGGAATGTTCGTCCGACTCGTCGGTGTGCTGCACGCTACTTGGATGGTCAATTCGGCCAGCCATATCTTCGGCTACCGCAACTATGAGACGACCGACGACAGCCGCAACAATTGGCTCGTCGCGATCGTCGCTTACGGCGAAGGTTGGCACAACAATCACCATGCCTATCCGCGGATGGCGAAGCACGGGCACAAGTGGTGGGAGTTCGACATCACTTGGATGGCGATCCTGACGCTGAAGAAACTCGGTTTGGTATGGGATGTGGTCGACTACCGCAACGCTGCCGAGAAGGCATCGAAGTCGTCAGCCGCCCAAGCCTGAGGTGAGAGCCGTTCGGCGGTTCGACTCGATCGGTCGCCGAATGGTCCGGCGACCGTGGTAGCCGTCAACGGGCTGACCGATCGGCGACCGAGCCCCGGTGACGCAAACCCCTTGGGGGATCGTCCCGGCGACCCTAAAATCCGGGGCTTTCGTGTCGCCAATCCCCCGTCAGTCGATCACGTCCATGTCGCAAGCTCCGCCCGACCCATCGCCCGCCGCCAGCGGCCCGGTTCCCGCACTGACCGATCAACGGATCGTCGTGCTCGATTTCGGATCGCAATACGCCCAGTTGATCGCCCGCCGGGTGCGTGAACAAAACGTCTACTGCGAAATCCTGCGTCATGACGTCTCGGCGGCGCGATTGCGAGAAATCTCACCGCAGGGGATCATCCTTTCGGGCGGCCCATCGAGTGTCTACGAGCCGGGCGCGCCGCGTTGCGACCCCGATCTGTTTCGCATCGGCATCCCGGTGCTGGGCATTTGTTACGGCATGCAGCTCGCCTGTGAGGCACTCGGCGGTCGCGTCGAACACACCCCCAGCCGTGAATACGGCCGGGCGAGTTGCCAGGTCATCGAAGCCGGTGAACTTTTCGCCGGCCTGCCCGAATCGACCGATGTCTGGATGAGCCACGGTGACCAAGTATCGGGAATCGGCGACGATTTTCGAGTGTTGGCGGAAACATCCAGCTGCCCCTACGCGGCGATCCGGCATCGCGAATTGCCCGTGTTCGGGATGCAGTTTCACCCCGAGGTGACTCACACCCCGCTCGGCGGTCAAGTCCTGCACAACTTCGTGATCGGCGTCTGTGGCTGTGCCGAAACCTGGCACCTGGGCGATTTCGCTGATGCCGCAATCGCCGATTTGCGGCAACGGGTCGGTGATCGACGGGTGATCTGTGGGCTTTCCGGTGGAGTCGATTCGGCGGTCGTCGCGGCGCTGCTGTATAAAGCGATCGGGCCGCAACTGTCGTGCATTTTGGTGAACAACGGTCTGCTGCGGAAAGACGAACAGGCCGCGGTGATCGCCGAGTTCACGACCCACTTCAAGGCCGACCTGCACGTGGTCGACGCCGAGTCGATGTTCCTTCGTGAACTGGCCGGGGTCACCGATCCCCAGGAAAAACGCCGTCGCATCGGCCACGCATTCATCGAATGCTTCAAGGCCGAGGCGGCGAAGATCGAAGATGCCCACTTCCTCGCCCAAGGCACGCTCTACCCGGATGTGATCGAAAGTGGCGCCGCGATCGACGGCCCCGCCGCGACCATCAAGCTGCACCACAACGTCGGCGGGCTCCCCGAGGAGCTCGGTTTCGAACTGATCGAACCGCTCCGTGACCTGTTCAAGGACGAGGTCCGGCGACTCGGTAGTGAACTCGGGTTGCCCGAAACGCTCGTCTGGCGGCATCCGTTCCCCGGCCCCGGATTGGCCGTCCGTTGCCTCGGCGAGGTCACCGCCGCACGGTTGATCAAGCTGCGTGAAGCCGACTCGATCGTCGTCAACGAGATCAAGGCGGCCGGGCTCTATCGCCAGACGAGTCAATCGTTCGCCGTGCTGTTGCCGGTGCAAAGTGTCGGCGTGATGGGCGACGCCCGGACCTACGAGGAGACGGTTGCGATCCGCAGCGTCAACACCGACGATTTCATGACCGCCGATTGGAGTCGCCTGCCTTACGACCTGTTGGCCCGCATCAGTACGCGGATCATCAATGAAGTCGCCGGGGTCAATCGCGTCTGCTACGACGTCAGCAGTAAGCCGCCGGCGACGATTGAGTGGGAATGACCGATCGCCAAAACGGAATCGGTTCGTTAAATTCCTTCGTCGTCTGACCGACCGGGTCGCAGCCGCCGGGACGATCCCGCCTCACGGCACACGCCCTCGACGCTCCCCCCAATTTGCCATGTCGACCAAACATTACATCTATCAGATCGAACACCTGACCAAAAAGCACGGCACCAAAGTGGTCCTGCAAGATGTCAGCTTGGCCTTCTACCCGGGCGCCAAAATCGGCGTGCTCGGACCCAACGGCGCCGGCAAGTCGACGCTGCTGAAGATCATGGCGGGTCAGGATACCGAATACGAAGGGACCGCCACGCTCGGCAAAAAGTTCTCCGTCGGATACCTGTCACAGGAACCTGCGTTGGACCCCGCGTTGACGGTCGAACAGAACGTGATGTCGGCTGTGGCCGAACGCCGCGCGATCGTCGATCGCTACAACGAGATCTCCGGGTTGCTCGGTGAAGTCACCGATGACGACGAGATGACTCGATTGTGCGACGAAATGGCCGAGTTGCAGGACACGATCGACGCCGCCAACCTCTGGGAATTGGACCGGCAGGTCGAAATCGCGATGGCGGTGATGAACCTGCCCCCGGGTGATTGGGCGGTGACGAATCTGTCCGGCGGCGAGAAACGTCGGATCGCCTTGTGCCAATTGTTGATCCGCCAACCCGACCTGCTGCTGCTCGACGAACCGACCAACCACCTCGATGCCGAAAGCGTCGCTTGGCTCGAAAAACATCTCGACAACTATCCCGGAACCGTCGTCGCGGTCACCCACGACCGCTACTTCTTGGACAACGTCGCCAAGTGGATTTTGGAAGTCGATCGAGGACGCGGCATCCCGTTCGAAGGGAACTACTCGGCGTGGTTGGAGGCGAAGAACAAGCGGGCGGCGTTGGAGCAGCGGCAACAAAAAGCCCGCGACCGAATGCTGTCGCGGGAACTCGAGTGGATCCGGATGAGCCCCAAGGCGAGACAGGCCAAAAGCAAGGCCCGGATCAAAGCCTACGAGCAGATGTCTCAGGAGACGTTTACCGAACAACCCGACGAACTCGAAATCCAAATTCCGCCGGGTAAGCATCTCGGCTCGTTGGTGATCGAAGGGATCCATATCCACAAGGCCTACGGCGAAAAGGTCCTGATCGACGACCTGTCCTTCCGCTTGCCTCCCGGCGGGATCGTCGGTGTCATCGGCCCCAACGGTACCGGCAAGACGACCCTGTTCCGCATGCTAACCGGCCAGGAAGCGCCCGACAGCGGCGAGTTTCGGGTCGGTGAGACCGTCGAACTCGGTTACGTCGATCAAAGTCGCGACAGCTTGTCTGACGACAAGACCGTCTACCAAGAGATCAGCGGTGGACACGATATCCTCGAGATGGGCGGCAGCGGCGGCAAGACGATGCACGCCCGTAGCTACGTCTCCAAGTTCAACTTCAAGGGCCCCGACCAAGAGAAGAAAGTCGGCATTCTCTCCGGCGGTGAACGCAATCGGGTTCACCTGGCGAAACTGTTGCGGCAAGGCTGCAACGTCTTGCTGCTCGACGAACCGACCAATGACCTCGACGTCGATACACTCCGCTCTCTCGAAGAAGCGATCATGAACTTCGCCGGCTGCGTCGTCGTGACGTCGCACGACCGTTGGTTCCTCGACCGCCTGGCGACTCATATCTTGGCGTTCGAAGGCGATGGCAAACTCTATTGGTGCGAAGGCAACTTCGAGGTCTATGAGCAGAGCCGACGGCAGCGGTTCGGTGAGGATATTGAGGAAGGTGCCAAACGACGATACAAGAGCATTCACGCGACCTGATCGCGGCGAGGTCCTACGACCATCCGCTGGTCATGTCGCTGAACCCCTTTCGCGGAATCGGTCGGCTGATATGTCGACCGTCTCGGTTTTTGTGGCGATGATCGCCGCTGCCGAGTAAAGCTTTCTCCCCCCTTTTTTCGATCGATTGAATTGATATGACGATTCTCAGAGTTGGCCCCAACGCAGCGTATTCCGATGGCTGGTCCGCCGTGTTCGGCGGTGATCAAGCCTCTAAAGCGACCAAATCGACACCCGCGAAGGGCACCAAATCGGCTAAGGGTAGCAAATCGGCTAAGGGTGCGAAGTCGGGCCAGACCGCAACGAAAGCCGCGACCAAGAAGACGTCCGTCAAGAAGGCTGCCGCCAAAACATCCGTCAAGTCGGCGACGAAGGTGTCGGCGAAGTCGGCTGCCGCCAAACCGGTGACCAAAAAGGCTGCTAAGAAAACGCCAGCCCCGGCTGCGGTGAAGGGCAAAGCCAAGACGGCCTCGAAGTCGGCCGCGCCGGCAAAGAAAGCCGCGAAGAAAAAGGCCAAGAAATAGTCCGCCCGCGTCGACCGTCCGGCCTGCGCTCTCCCCCTTTCGATCGCCTTTGATGTCTGCCTCGTCGCCATCGTCATCGCTTCGCGACGCACTGCATCAGGTCGTCAGTTATCTGAATTTCTCCAGCGGTACGTCGAACCCCGCGACGCTCGCCGCTTGGGATCGGTTGTTCGCCGTCGCGTCCGAGGGTAAACCGCTCGCCGGTCCCCCGGCTTGGCTGATCATCCGTCAGTGGCTGGAGGAGACCGTCGCCGAGTTGGCTGAATCATCCGACCGACCCGGCCATTTCGATCAGGCTTTCCGATTGATCCGGTTGATCTTCAGTGACGCCTTGCCGGCCTACCTCGATCGCCACAAGGACCTGCTGTTTCACCAAAACCCGGAAGAAATCTTTACCGGTTTCTTCATCGGCCGCGTCGCCGAACGGGTTTTGGAGGTATTGGTCGACCAACCGGAATCCGATCGGAGCTTGATCGATGATGCCTTGGGACGGCTCGACGATTATGTCGGCTATCGCCCGATCCCACTGCTCGATAAAGCTCCCGGTACTCCCTACCCGGGCGAGTACGTTCGTCCTGTGCCGCTATACATTGTCGGAGCGGGGGTCACCGATGGACCGTACCACGACATCCTCAGCCGGGCGATCGAGGCGCTCCGCAGCACCGATCCGGCGATCCTGAGGGCTGCTGCCTTCGATCCCGATCGGCTCAAGGAGTTGGCCTTCGACCCAAGAGCCTACGATTTCGATCACCCGGTCCACCGCCGCGCCAACTACATCTTCGGCCAGTGGGATCCCGATCACATCGATGCCGATGGCTACTACGATCGCTTCGTGATCCGCCAGGTAACGCTCGATTCACTGCTCAAACGGGTCAGCGAGGAAGCGGGTCCCGAGACGGTCGCTGAAGAGCTTCGTGAGGAAGCGGCTGCCGTGCTCGCCGGCACGATCCTGATGGGCAGTGGGATCAGCGGTTGGGGGCCGTCGGCCTATTCGAGCGACGTGACGCTGAAGTCGTTGATGGACCCGATCGCAACTTACCGCGACGAGTTCTATCACGACCGGATCGAGCGGCTGCCACCGCGGCATCGCCAGCGGCTTCGCGAAGAAATGCGTTTGCGGCGTCAACCGTTCGGCGCCGCCCGGCAGTACCTCAACACCAAACTTGCCCAGCTGCGCGCCAAACAGCTGCAACACGTTCAGTTAGCCCGGATCTACGCCCGCATGGGCTACCCCGATTCGGCACAAAAGCAAGCCGATTCGGTCCCGGTCACCTCCGCACGGCTGATGTGTCGGATCGATTGCCTGATGTCGGGTGGACTGCGGAGCCTCCGTGCCGGCGACCTCGAAGCGGCTTCGGTCGTCCCCGAACAGGTCTTCAATCTGTTGCTCCGCGCGATCGATTGCGGCGCCTGCATCGACCCTTGGTGCATCCTCTACTTCGGCGGCAACTTCAACCTGTTTCCCGGCCCCGAACACGGCATCCACGACCACCGCGTGGACGACCTGGTGCAATTGGTCGAACAACATTTCGGCTACATGGCGCGGGTCTGGAGCGAAGCCGCGGCCCGCGACGATGAAGTGATCTACTCACGAATCGACCACCAATTCGACCGGGCGGCTAAGTGGTGGGGCCGCTTCGCCGCCCATACGGTCGATGCGGTCGAAGCGGTCGACCCCGCCGAGTCGTACGAATCGGCGAAGCTGGTCGCCAGGGCGTTGCGGCTTTGGCATCGTGGCGGTGCGGCTGCCGGTGACATCGGCTTTTGGGCACCCCACGCCGACCTGTTCGATTCGCCACGGGCCTACGCGTTGGTGATCGGCGCGCTGCTCGATCGTCGCGACTTCATCGCTTCGATGGCGCTGTTGATTCACTGGTTGGAGAACGCCCCCCGGATCGGACTGCGACTCGGTGGCAGTTCGTTGCCGCTGCTCGCCGTCCGCTGGCTGGTCCGGCTGCGGATGGCCGCCGGGATCAAATCGGACGACTTCGATGCCTTTCAGCAGGCTGACGAAACGCTCGCCAACGCTGTCCCAACCGAGCGAGATGCTTGGTCACTGGCACGAAAATTTCTCGATTTTCTCGAAGCGAATGCCGAATCGTACTGGTCGGCTCCGACGTTCGCGCTCGGTAAAACGAAGTCCAAACCGCGTGACTGGGATGCGCTGCTCGATGGTGGCCTGGACGAATCGTCCGACGCCGATCTCGTCGAGAATGTGGGCGAAGGCGACGATCCGGAACAACGGCTCTATGACGCCGCCTACGAAGACGTCACCTACCAAGACTCCACCGACGACGGGAATGAAGGTGCGGTTTTCGGGGGCCAAGGCTCTCGTGCCGAGGAAGACCAAGACGACCTCGAAGCCGAATCGAAACGGCTCGTCGAACATCTCGCCTTTCTCAGTGCATTGGCGAAAATGTGGGTCATCGCGGCCGACATCGGGTTCGCCACCGGGGCGATTGAGAAGGCAGGAAACGAAGCGTCGCCGGATCAATCGCTGCCGCCTGAACAGCTCGGCGAACGATTGTCGGCCTTCAGCGGCTGGGCCGCCCGAGCAGCGGAAAACCGACAAGGACTGCTCGAATTACTCGACGCCGTCCGTCGCTACCGCGTCGTCCCCCAAGGCTCGGACAACGATTCGATGCGGAGCTACGACCGTCGCAGGATGGTCCGCGATTCATTGCTGGAACGATTGATCGGGACGACCGTCGACGTTTCCGATGCCAGGCGCGTGATCACCGGGGTCCTGATCGCCCACCAACAACGACACCCCACGCTGACCGGCCAAGTCGACGAATCGCTGCTGGCGATGGGTACCGATGACGCCGTCGCGGTACGGATGTTCGCCGCGTTGGTCGGCGACGATCACGACGAGGCCCGCCGTCAATTCCCCGCCCTGCTCGGGCCGCTAAAGTACGCCAATCTGCTCTACATCCCGCTGTCCCGTGGCGGCGACCCGGTCAAGATTTTTGCCGCCCGGCTACGGCAGCGGATGCTGCACCACCTGCTGCACCGGATGCCGCGTCGCGGTCTCTACGTCGAAGCCTGTCGGTTGGTCGAATCGGCGCGGCTGATGGAACAGAATCACCCGATCGGCTCCGGTGCGGTGACCGAGTTCGACGGGCTGTTCCGGATCGGCTTTCGCTCATTGGTTACCTCGTTGGTCGCGTCCGTCCGATCCTGGTCCGCCACGACTGACGACAACCGCACCCAAGACCTGATCTCGCTGCTCGAATCGGTCACCGAAACGATGCTTTCGAGCTGGCTCGCCCACAGCCAGACTCTCCGGCTGTCATCACTCGAAGCCGTCGCCGATGAGGGGAATTGGGAACAATTGGTCGCCTTCGTCCGACAATACGGCGACCCGCTGTTCACCCAGGCATTTCTCAAACTTTCCAACATTCGAGCGATCCTGCACCAGGGCGTGGGGACTTGGATCGACACGGTGCTGGCTTCCAACGAAGAGATCAAGCGGACCGCACTGTTCGAAGACCTCGAGAGCGGCGATGTGAACCGCCGCGAAGCCGAACGCTGGCTCGCTCTGGTCTTCGAATCGATCCTCGAACACCACGCCGAGTTCCTCGATTACAACAGCACGACAACGCAAAGCGATCGCGGCGACCTGATCTACATGTTCCACGACTTCTTGCGACTCCGAGTCCGCTACGACCGTGTCGCATGGAACCTCAAACCGGTCTTCTGGGCCCATGAAATCTTGGTCCGTAGCCGTTTCGACAACGCCGCGATGATCTGGCGAAGAAGTCTCTCCGAACGGATCGGGTCGAAGGCCGACATCTACGTCACCAAGCTGCGTGGGCTGCAACGCGAGTACGCGATGCGGATGCCGACGGTCGCCGATCGGATTCTCGAACGTTTCGTCCAACCGATGACGATCGATCGGATGCGAGCCTTGGTCGAACCGGCCGCCCGCGACGCCGAGGCGAATCGCGCCAGTGTCGCTTTCGATCTATTGGAACGCGAAGCCGATCTGTTGACCCAACACCCGACCGGTGTCGGACTCGATATGCCGGCCTGGTTGGCGGCGCTCGAAGAAGAGATCGAGATGGTCGCGAAACGCGAAGGTGGGAACGAGATCGATGTGATGTCGCTAGTCACGATGCCGATCCGGCCACTCGACCGCGACGAGTTGCGAGCCCAACTCAACGCCGCCCGACGCCAAGGCCGTCGGTTGCCCTACATGGGTTAAGGATCGAGCGAAAAATAAGTCTCTGGAACCTTTTGTGCACAGCACCCCAAGGGCGAATCCTCGCAACAGGTGGCTGACACGTTGTTTCCACAAAATATTTAGCAGCGGTGTCGATTGAGCAATTCACCGTACGCATCGTGCTTGAGGGCGATCCACCGTTAGTCGTTCCCTCGAAGAGTCGCACCCGGCAGCATTTGTCCTCGCACTGTTGTCGACGGCGACGAAACGATGGACAAGCCGAGAAATGAGCGTAAGCTTAAAACTTGGACTGCCCTGCGTTTCCCGAACCGAGTTTCTCATTCGACTGCCTGTGGAGCGAAGCTGATGGCTTCAGACGATCAAAGCGGCAAGCACGGCGTGCTCCATTTGTTTAAGAAAACGGTGACGCAGTTCTTTGAAGATGACTGTTTAACAATGGGCGCAGCCCTGGCGTTTTACACCATTTTCGCGTTACCTCCTTTGTTAGTGATCTTGATCGCGATCGGCAGCTCCGTCTTTGAGCGTCAACAAATCGAGCGAGCGCTCGAATCGCAGATGCAAGGAGTGATGGACAGGGAACAGATCGACAGCATCGCCTCGCGGACACAGGAGGGTGGCACAGGGCTGGCCGCCAGCATGATCGGTTTGGCGGTGTTGCTGTTCACCGCTACGGGTGTGGTGGCTCAATTGCAAACGGCATTGAACCGTGTTTGGGAAGTCCAGCCCGATCCCCGGCGCGGTGGGGTGCAGACGTTCCTTTCCAAACGAGCATTCTCACTGATCTTGATACTGGTCGTCGCGTTCCTGTTATTGCTGTCGGTGGTATTGGCCAGTGTGATTTCGGTCCTCGGCGACGAGGTCACCAAGTTCCTGCCCGCAGGCTCCCAACGCCCGGTACTCTGGGGGACCAACTTTGTAGTCAGTTGGCTAATTTTCACGCTGCTGTTCGGATCTATCTATAAAGTTTTGCCCGATGCCGATATCACCTGGAAGGATGTCGCGATCGGTGCGGCGGTGACAGCTTTGCTGTTTTTATTCGGCCAGGTCGTACTGAGTCTCTACTTTGGCAAGGTGGAGGTCGGTGGGCCCTACGGCGCCGCCGGGTCTTTGGCGTTGGTCTTGATCTGGGTTTACTATTCGTCTTTGATCATGCTGGTGGGCGCCGAGTTCACTCATGTTTGGGCTCGTCGCTATGGCCAGCGAATCCAACCGTCGGATGGAGCGGTTCGCGCCTATCACATCGTCCGCCAAGAGCGAGACCCGGACGCTCCGCCTCCCGGGTGATCGCCCGACAATCGACCCAGTCACCGATACGGACTGCTCTCCTTGGTTCGACGTGCCTGGTAGCCCCAGATCGTGACGCTCAGCGTCGGTGCGGTCGGGGCAACGACAGCCCGCGGATCTGCTGGTAAAGTTCTGTGTCTTGGTTCGGCATTCTTCAAAACCGAGAATTTTGCCGAATCGCCGCTAAGCCCGGGTGGCCCCTTTCTGCCGCTCGATCCCAACCCCGTTTCGCACCCGCCGCGTCATGTCATCCCGAGTCGTTCTCTGCTATCCCGTCACCGACGCTTGCGTCGCTCGAATCGCCGCGGCCGCGGGCGATTATGAAGTTATCAACGCGGGTCAGGAACGAATCGACGAGTATTTGCCAACCGCGGACATTTTCATCGGTCATGCCAAGGTTCCGGTCGATTGGGACCGCGTGCTGGCCGCCGGACGATTGCGCTGGATTCAGTCTTCGGCCGCCGGGCTGGATCACTGCTTGGTCCCCGGCGTGATCGATTCGGAGATCGTGGTCAGCAGCGCTTCGGGCTTGTTCGCGCCGCAGGTCGCCGAGCAGACATTCGCACTCCTGTTCGGTTTGCTGCGGCGGATCCGACGATTCGTTCACGCGACAGGCGATCGCGACTTCACCCGCCAGCCGACCGACGACCTGCGTGGCAAGACGGTCGGGATCGTGGGCCTGGGCGGGAACGGCCGATTCATCGCACGGATGTTGGCCCCCTGGGACGTCCGGATGGTAGCCACCGACCATTTCCCGGAAACCTGTCCCGATGAAGTCGAACGACTGTTGCCGCCCGACGGACTGGCGGAGTTGTTGCCGGAGTGCGATATCGTGATCCTGACGTTGCCGCTGAACGCGGCCACTCTGGGATTATTCGATGAGGCGATGATCGCGAGGATGAAACCGAGCAGCTACTTGATCAACGTCGCCCGCGGCGCGGTCGTGGTCGAACGGGCACTGGTCGCCGCGTTGGACAGCGGGCACCTCGCCGGTGCCGGGCTGGATGTCACCGAGGTCGAACCGTTGTCGCCCGATAGTTCGCTTTGGGACCGTATCAACGTTTTGATTACCCCGCATGTCGGCGCTCAATCGGCTCGCCGCGTCACCGACACCACCGACCTGGTTTGCGAAAACCTGTCCCGCTTCCAACGTGGTTTGACACCTTGGAACGTCGTCGACAAACGACTCGGCTTCCCCCATCCGTCGGTCGTCTGGAAACCGACAACTCGATGATATTTCTCATTTTGTCGCCAACCGGGGAACTGCGTTGAGTAGTCCGACCAAGCCGAGTCGCTGTGAAGCGGTGCTGCTCCGCCACGGCGCGATCACCGGGCCGATCCGGTTGCCCGAGAAGGACCGTGAGCGATTCATCGAATCGTTCAATCAGCTTTACCGCGGTGCCGATATGACGCTTCACGCCCTCGAAAAATCGTCACCGTCCTCGGAAGGCCGACCGGGCGACAACTCGGAAATGAGCGAATGACGCTGCTGATCGCGACCGATGAAGCCGGTTATGGGCCGCGGCTGGGGCCGTTGGTGGTCGTCGCGACCGCCTGGCGGATCGACGATTCCGGCAGCGATCGGTTGGGAGAGTCGATCGAGATTCCCGGCAGAGGCCCGATCCGGGTCGACGACTCGAAGCGTCTGTTTCGCCAACCGCGGCCGCATGCTCAGGGCGATGCGATCTGGGGGCCGCTCGACTTGATCACCGCCGCCGCCGCGCGGTGGGTCGATTACCCGTCGCCGATGACGGCTTATCGGCAATGGCTCGGCCGAATCGCTCCCGATGATCTGGCCGAACTGCCCCGCCAGCCCTGGTTCGCGCTGCTGTCGGGCGACCAGAGCGATCGGCAGCGAAAGGCCCGCGGCGACGGCTCGGTGGAATCTCACGAACTGCCCTGGTCGACGGCCGATTTGGATACTTTGGTACAGCATTGGTCCGGTGGTGAAGTCGTACTGGTCGGGATCGCGGCCCGGGTGATCGATGCCGCCCGTTTCAATGAACGGCTTCGCTGCGATGGCAACAAGGCCGACTTGTTGAGCGGTACGACCTGTGAATTAGCACTCAGGCTGGCAGAGTGTCACCGGGAGGTCTCCGGTGGGACCATTCGCATCTGCAGCGATCGACATGGGGGACGGGCTCATTACGGCGGGCTTCTGCAGCACCATTGCCCCGATCACGTGCTCGCCGTAGTGTCCGAAACCAGCCGTCTGAGTCGTTATCAGCTGACGCCGGTAGCGGCCAGCGGTGACGATTCGATTGATTGGTCATTTACCGTTGGCGGTGACAGCTACGCTCCGGTGGCGATGTCATCGATCATCGCGAAAGCGACCCGAGAACGGCTGATGTCGATGTTCAACGCCTACTTCCGGCGGCTCACAGCCAGGTTCGATACTCGCCTCGGTCGGCAATCGCCAACGCTGCGTCCGACCGCCGGCTATGCGGGCGATGCCACGCGGTTCCTGAACGACACCGCATCGATCCGTCGGCTGGCCGGGATCGACGACCGATTGCTGATCCGCAGCAAGTAAACGCTAGGTTTCGAGCAGTGCCGCGTCGTCCGACGGACCGATCGGGGTCTGAAACCGTCGCCTGCCCATACGGCTCAGCAGCAATGCGGGCAGCACGATCAGATCGCCAACGGCAGCGACGACCAGCAGGATGATCAACATCCAAGCGAAATGTCGGGCCGGCAGAAAACCGCTGGTCAGGAAGACCAGCATGCCGGCCGAACAGATCAGTGTCGTTTGTAACAGAGCCAGCCCACAATTCTGCAGCGTGCGCCCGACGGCATCGGTTTCGAGTAGCCCCGCACGTCGCTTGCGAAGGTAGGAAGCGAGAAAGTGGAAGGTCCCGTCGACGGCGATTCCCAAGGCGACGCAAGCGGTCATCACGGAGCCGATGTCGACGGGACGTTGCAGCCAGCCCATGGCGCCGAACAGGACGACGGTTGGGAAGATATTTGGAATCATCGTCATCAGACCACGAGCGATGCCTCGCGTGGTGACGATCATCACACCGCCGACCAGGACGATGGCCGTCAAAAAGCTGTTAAACAAGTCACTCAGCAGCGCCCGCTGGATTTCAAAGATCAGCGGTGTCAGGCCGGTGTAGCGGAGTTCGATCGAATCGTTCGCCGACGACTCGCGGGCGACCCGGTCGAGTCGATCGCTTAAACCGGCGAGCAACACCCCGTAGTCGGTATTCACCTGACCGGCGACCCGGCCGCTGATCCGCCACAATTGCCCTTGCTCGGTCGACCGGAAATAACCTCCCGATTCCAGCAGGTCGTGGCTGTCTGCGAGCCGTTTTTGGAATACTTTGCGGCGAGCGATATCGCGGATTCCCCGGCCACGAGGCGGTGGCGGCAAGAAGGTGGCCGGGGAGATCGCCACATCGATCTGGTCATCGCGCAACATTTCGGCATGGACTTCGGTCACCAGTGCCAACCGTTCCAGCGGGCTCAGAGGACAACTGGGATCGAACCGCAGCACCGCTTCGACCGTGACCAGCGGGCCGATCTGATCGCGGAACCAGCGATAATCTTGGATCGTTCGCGTTTCGTCAGCCAGTAAGGAGACGACGTTCAGGGAAGAGGAGAGCCGGGTGAGCCCCCAGAAACCGCACGTCAGGAGCACGATCGCGGCAACGATGATCAGCCGATGCTGCCGCTCGATCGCTCGGGCCAGCGGCGGCCAGAGCCCCGATTCGGACGACAACGGCGATTGGGGCCGAACGATCGACTCGGGTAGCCGCGTAATCGGCAGCGACGGATTGGCATCCTGATGTGGGTGCCTGGCGGCCGGGTCAGTACGTCCGGCGGCCACCGGTTTCCGCCGCGGCGGCCAATAAGCCATCACGCCGGGCAACAGCAGGAACAGCAACAGAGTCATCGAGGGGACGATGATCGCGCCGAGCAGTCCGAATTGGCGAATCGGTTCGATCCGACTGACCCACAGTGACGCCAGTCCGATCGCGGTTGTCAGTGCGGCCAACACCGACGGTCGCCAACTCTTAGCGAGCGCTTCACGGACCGCCATGCCGCGATTGTCGGCCCAAATCTCTTCCAGGTAATATCGCACCAAGTGAATCCCGGCGGAGATCGTCAAGACGAAGACCAGCGGTGGCAACACGATCAAGACCGCGTTCATCTCGATGCCGCAGTAGTGGATCGCCGCCAGCGAGACGCCCTGGCCGACACTGGCGACCAGCACGACGGCCGCGGTGAACCAGAGTGATCGCAGGCAAAACCAGCAGAGCAGCGTGGAAAGAATCGTCGACGGCAACGAAAAGGCTTCGATCGATCGGATACTTTGACGGTCGATCGCGATCCCATCGATCGGTGGACCGGCGAGTCGGAATTGGTCGCGATCCAACCCGACCGCCTGCTCCGCGACGGTGAGAATCATTTCCAGCGATTCGACCCGATCGATCGCGCCACGGCGGGTCAGTTCCACCGCGGCACACGATGTCTGGCCGTCGGGGCCGACCAACAAGCCGGTCAACCGATTGATCGCCGCGGACCGCGACAGTCCCGTGGTCTCAACCAACAGCTGCGAAGTGTCGTAGCCATTGGGTACCGCGAGTATCCGGCGATCTTCGCCGGCAGCGACGCGACGCGCCGACTCCTGCCGAAGTCGCTCGGCGAATTCCGGCAGACGCCGGTCGTCGATGGTGCATCCGGGCCAACTGATCAGGATCGTTTCATGGACACCGAACCGATCGACGAACCGCTCGAAATCACGCAGCGCCGGGAAATCATCGGCGATCCAGAGCATCGGCGCGTTTCGCATCGAACCGATCGCGGTGATCGATCCCGACACCAGCAGCGGAGCGGACAGCGCCATGGCAAGCGCCACCACCAGTGACAGCAATCCCCAGCGGCGATCGTCGCGACCGTCGCCGAGCGATTGATCGACAGTTCGGTGATGATCCGAATCGGAATGCATGCTGTTGCCGGCCGCGCGGGGTTGACCGGACGGTTGCCGGACGACGGTTGATCGGCGGCGCAATCCGCCGCTGGCAGAGCATTGTAACTCGACGGTCGATCAGGTACCGCGGCACTCGTCGAGCGGTTGGCTCTTGGGCATGGCGGAACCCGCCATAAAAAGGTTTTGATGGCTACCATCGTCAAACTACAATGCGGGGTTCGTGAGTTACCCAGCGGCAGTTTGGTCGGCCAGAGACGTGACCGGATGGGTCAGTTTTAGGATCGAGCGGAAAGAAGAGTAAGTGTCGGGAACGTTTTTTGCGTCTGGAACCGTGTGCGTCGCACCCGTAGGGCAAGTTCCTCGCAAAAGGTGCCTGACATTGCTTTTCCGCACGTCGCTTATTTTTGGAGACGGTCGGTTTGTACTTTGATTCGATTCGATGCAGGGGCGAGATCGTTGCTGCCGATAAGGAAACGCGATGACGCCTGACAGCAGTGCGGGACGGTGGCCAACCCTGACGTCGATGCTAACCGAGCGTGCGGGATTGCACCCCGACCGAGTCGCCGTTCGGTTCTTGGCCGATGACGGCAGCAGTGATTCGTTGACCTATGGCGAACTGTTCACGCGGGTCACCCGCTTGGCCATGTTTTTGCGAAGTCAGGCGGCGAGCGGTGATCGTGCGGCGATGCTATTTCCGCCCGGGATCGAGTTCGTGGTCGGCTTCTTCGGTTGCTCATTCGCCGGCCTGATCGCCGTGCCGACCTGTTACCCACGTCCTCAGCGGGCGATGCCACGGTTCGACGCGGTGATCAACAGTTGTCGACCGAAGGTGTTACTCGGCGACCGCCGGACGCTCGACGCGCTCGACGTCCGACAGGTTCCCGGCGTCGTGGCCGGTTTGCGGGTCGTGGCGACCGATGACATGGCAGCGACCGCTAACGATTGTCAACCGACAGTGGCGGTAGCGGCGGATGATCCCGCTGCGGTGGCGTTGTTGCAATACACCAGCGGATCGACCAGTGAAGCCAAGGGGGTGAGCGTGCTGCACCGCAACCTGATGGCCAACTTGGAAGCGATCCGGCGCGGCTTTGGGCTCGATTGGCAGCCAACCGAAGCGGCCGACAGTGAACTCGAGACCGGCGTATTCTGGCTGCCGGCCTATCACGACATGGGGTTAATCGGTGGGATTTTGGCACCCCTGTACATCGGCGGCTCGACCGTCTTGATGAGCCCGCGGTCGTTCTTGGCCCACCCGCTGCGGTGGTTGGAAATGATCAGCCGCTATCGGGCGACGATCAGTGGGGCTCCCAACTTCGCGTATCAATTGTGTGCCGATCGTTGCACCGACACGGTTGCCAGCGGACTCGATCTGAGCCGCTGGAAGCTCGCTTTTTGCGGTGCCGAGCCGGTCTCGGCGACGACTTTGGACCGGTTCGCCGAAACGTTTTCCGGCACCGGCTTCCGCCGCTCGGCGTTCTATCCCTGCTACGGCCTGGCCGAGGCGACGTTGCTGGCGGCCGGGCCGTCGGGCCCCGGTGACCTGACCTTCGCCACGGTGGACCGCAAGTCGCTCGCCAGCGGCCGCTTTGAACCGCTGTTCGATGGCGATGCCAAGCTGACGACCACCTTGGTCTCCAGTGGCGTCGCGGCGACCGACACGCGGATCATCATCGTCGATCCGGAAACTCGCCAACCGCTCGACGATGCGTTCGTCGGCGAGATCTGGATCTCGGGTCGCGGGGTCGCCGCCGGCTATTTCGAACGGCCCGAGGAGAGCGAATCGACGTTCGCCGCGACGCTCGACAACGGCGACGGGCCGTGGTTGCGGACCGGCGACCTGGGGGTTCGCTATGACGAGGAACTGTTCGTGACCGGACGGCTGAAGGACGTGATCATCGTCCGTGGCCGCAACCTCTACCCCCAAGACATCGAACAATCGGTCGCTACGACGCTCGGCCCTGCCGCCGGCAAGGTGGCCGTGTTTTCGGTTCCGGGCCCGTACGGCGAAGAGCTGGCGGTGGTGGCCGAAGTGGCCAGGTCGCTCGAGACACAGCGACTCGCCGAAGTGACCCGCCAGGTCCGTCTGGCGATCGTCGGCGAACACGAGATCGACGTGCGGCACGTGCGGTTGGTTCGCTGGGCGTCGATCCCGGTGACGACCAGCGGCAAGGTTCAACGTTCGCTCTGCCGCGATCGGATGCTGGCTGACGGCTTGAAGTGCCGACACCGCTGGGACCGAACGGCGCTGCGGATCGCCGGGGCATTGCCACCAACGCCGGTCATCGACCCGACGGACCGGGTCGATTCGATCGCCACGGCGACCGTGGTGATCGAAGATTGGTTGCTGCAGTGGTTGATCCAGCGGATCGACGTGCCGGCCGAGCAGGCGATCGCCGATCGACCCTTCGCCGATTTCGGACTCGATTCCCTGGCGACGCTCGAACTGGTCGGCGAATTGCGCGATTGGCTCGGCCTCGATCTCGATCTCGTGTTGGCTTGGAACTATCCGACGGTCGCGAAATTGGCCGCCTATCTGGCGGAGCAGCTTGCCGGACCTGCGGGTCACGACACAGAAACAGCGACGGATTCGGGCGATCGAGCCACGGATCTCGAATCGCTACTTGACGACATCGAACGGTTGACCGACGACGAGATCGATAATGCCATTGCCGCCGAACGAGAATTCTGATCATGCCTCCCCCGCGATGTCGGTCGATAACGTCGACCCCGCATTGGCCCAGCGGCTAGCTCGGCTGACGCCGGCGCAGCGGGCGTTGTTGGAGCGAAAGTTGCAAAAACGGCGGCCACCGGTGAGCGGAGCGGCCGTTTCGCAAACCACCGCAGCGGCGGCCTCACCGGCGCCCCGACACGACGAGCCGATCGCGGTGGTCGGGATGAGTTGCCGGTTTCCCGGGGCGGCCGATGTCGATGCCTTTTGGGATCTGATCCGCCAGGGCCGAGACGCCACCGCGGAGATCCCGCCGAGCCGTTGGGACGTCGAACGGTTCTACGACCCGACCGGGACCGAGCCCGGCAAAATGTCGGTCCGACGGGGCGGATTCCTCAGCGATGTCGATCAGTTCGACCCCGCCTTCTTCGGGATCACACCGCGTGAGGCGAGCCGGATCGACCCCCAGCAGCGGCTGTTGTTGGAAGTCGTCTGGGAGGCGATCGAGAACGCGGGGATCGCCCCGGCGACGCTGACCGGATCGAACACCGGCGTGTTCGTCGGTATCGGCGGCTCCGATTATGCCAAGATCCCCCAACGGTTCGCCGATTACTACGCGTTCATCGACGCCCACGTCGGCACCGGTAACGCATTGAGCATCGCCGCCGGACGGATCTCCTACATTCTCGACCTGCAGGGACCTAGCTACATCGTCGACACCGCCTGCTCCTCGGGGTTGGTAGCGGTCAACAACGCGATCGAAGCGCTGCGTCAGGGACATTGTGACGCGGCTCTCGCCGGAGGTGTCAATCTGATCCTCGTCCCCGACGTCACGATCGCCTTCGCCAAGGCTCGGATGCTGAGCCCCGACGGTGTCTGCCGACCCTTCGACGCCGCTGCCAACGGCTATGTCCGCGGCGAAGGCTGCGCGATGGTGATGCTCAAACGGCTCGGCGATGCCATCGCCGCCGGTGATCCGATCCATGGCGTGCTCCGCGGTTCGGCGGTCAACCAGGACGGTCGTACCAGCGGGATCACGGCGCCCAACAGCGGCTCGCAAGTCGCTTGCATCCGAACCGCGCTGCAGCGGGCGGGCTTGACCACCGATCAGATCGATCACATCGAGGCGCACGGTACGGCGACGCCGCTCGGTGACCCGATCGAACTGCAGGCGCTCTGCCAGCTCTTCGCCCGCACCGGCGATGACGATTCCCCCGTGACGGTGACCAGCGTCAAGGCGAATATCGGCCATACCGAGACCGTTTCGGGGATGGCCGGACTGCTCAAAGTCTTGTTGATGTTGCGGCATCGCATCGTCCCCGGCCAGGTCCACCTGAAGAAACTCAATCCGGCAATCAAGCTGGACGGTTCGCGACTGCGGATCCCGACCGAGTCGGCGACCTGGCGAGCCGCCGACGGGCCCGAGCGGCCATTGCGAGCCGGGGTCAGCTCGTTCGGGTTCGGCGGCACCAACGCCCACGTGGTCGTCGAGGAGTATCGCTCGCCGCGGCGATCGTCCGCCCCACCGCCAACGATCGAGCGATCGGCCTCGGGCGAAGCCGCGGCGCCAACCGTCGCTCCGCTGATCGTCCCCGTCTCCGGCCGTGGCAAGGAGCCGTTAGCCGAGCTGGCGGCGCGGTGGGCAAAGCACTTGACCGAACATCCCGATTTGGCGCTTCCCGACATCGCCCGGACCGCGGCGATGGGACGCAACCATTTCACTCACCGGGCCGCCTTGATCGCCCATTCGACCGACGAATTGACGCGACAACTCGACGCCTTAGCACGCGGTAATGCCGTCTCCGGGCTGGTGCGTGGTCAAGCGAAGCTGGGTCAACGTCCGGCCGTGGCGATGTTGTTTACCGGCCAGGGTGCCCAGTACGTCGGCATGGGCCGCCAACTCGCAGCCCGTTTTCCGATCGTCGACGAAACGCTCCGGCGATGTGCCACGGCGGTCGCCGATCAGCTCGAACACGACCTACTGGATGTGATCTTCGGTAACTGCGAATCGGCCGCGGAGCTATTGAATCGTACCGAGTACACACAACCCGCCTTGGTGGCGATCGAAATCGCAGTCGCCGCGTTGTGGCGACACGTCGGTGTCTCGCCCGCGATCTGCGGCGGTCATAGCGTCGGCGAATACGCGGCAGCCCACCTCGCCGGCGTGATGGATCTCGAAACGACGATGCGTCTGATCGCCGAGCGCGGCCGGCTGATGCAGCAGGTCGTCACGCCCGGCGCGATGGCGGCATTGTTGGTCGACCGCCAGCGGGCCGCCGAAGCGATCGCGCCTTGGCACGGTCGATTGACGGTCGCCGCTTGCAACGGGCCGGAGAACACCGTCGTCTCGGGTGATGCCGACGCGATGGAGGAACTGCTCGGCCGGATCGCCGACTCGGACGTGGTGGCCAAACGGTTGACGGTGTCGCACGCGTTTCATTCGCACCAGATGGATCCGATCCTCGACCGGTTCAGACGGTTTGCCGCGACCTGTTCGTTCGCCAAGCCGAAGCGAAAATTGGTCTCGAACCTGACCGGTCGCTTGCTTTCCGAACCGCCCGATGCCGAATATTGGACACGCCATCTTCGCGAGGAAGTGAAGTTCACCGACTGCGCCGCCCAAATCCTGCGGGCCGAGCCGACAGCGATCATCGAAGTCGGACCGACGCCTCACCTCAGTGGGATGGTCCGCCGCGTGGCGATCGACGCGGGGCAGGGGGCTCCCGAATCGCCGCCTCAACCGTCACTGCGGCCCGGCAGCGACGATACCGAGACCTTCTTGTCCGCCGTCGCGGCGGTTCACTGTGTCGGGACACCGCTCGATTGGCAACGACTACCCGGCATCGACCAGGGACACCGCTTGCGGTTGCCGACTTATCCGTTTCAACGACAGCGGCACTGGTTCGAGGAACAAGAGGACCAACCCGAGACGTCGCAGCGCGGCGGTCGCCAATCGGATTCGCTGCATCCGCTGCTCGGTTGGCCGGTTGCGGTGGCGCTCGACCAACGGGTTTTCGAAAGCGACTGGGGCACCGCCAGCCCGGCCTACTTAGCCGATCACGTCGTCCAAGGCTCGGTCGTCGTCCCGGCGGCAGCCTTCCTGGAAACCGCCCTCTCCGCCGCCGAACAGACTTTCGCAGCGGGGATACATCGCGTCACCGATTTCACCATCGAACGACCGCTGTTTCTCGCCGACCTTCCGATTCCGGTTCAAACGACGGTCTCGCCATCGCACCGCGGCCGAGCCGTCGTTGAAATCTACAGCCTCCCCGACGGCGACGCTGAACGACGCTGGGTTCTCCATGCCCGCGCGACGCTGGTCGCCGAGCCCGACGCCGGCAGCCACGAATCGAGCCCTTCCGCAGCAACGGGCGATGGCAAAACGTCGGGTGATGCCGCAGCGACAGATACTGCCGCTGCCGACGCGACCTCGGACCACAAAGAAACTTCCTCCGAAGCCGTGACAGGGCCCGAGCGGGCGCGGCGACGGATCGAGCGAGAAGTAGCCTGTCGCTGGGACCACACCGCTCTTTACGACGAGCTCGCCGCCCGGCGATTGGACTACGGTCCCGCCTTCCGGCCACTCGACCAGGTCGTCCGTTCCGCCGCCGAGGCTTGGGCGGAGTGCCGGGTACCAGACGCGATCGCCGAGTCGACCGGCTATCGGATGCACCCGGTTTTTCTCGATGCATGCATGCAGACGATGGCCGCCATCACGCCGTTGGAAGCCGACGGGACGTCGACCCGACAGACCTATCTGCCGGTCGGAGTCGGCGAACTGGTCGTGTTCCACTCCGGTATCCCGCGGACGATCCACGCCATGCGTGTGACTCCCGATCCGGCCGAGGTGTTGGTTGGTCCCGCCGACACCGTCAGCGGAAATCTCGACGTCTTCGACGCCGACGACCGGTTGATGGCCCGTCTGATCGACGTCCGGGTTCGCCGAGCGACGACATCCGGCTCCGCTGGTGAAGCGGGACGCGACCCGTCGGATTGGGTTTACGAATTGGATTGGCAACCGCTAGAAACGCCGACGGATTCCGACGACAACGCGATCGAATCGCGGCGCTGGTGCCTGGTGACTCCGGTCAGCGGCAACGCCGATATCGCTGGCCGTCTCGAGGCGATCGCGACCGGCCTGCGCGATTCCGGCGACCAGGTCAGCATCGGGTTGCCGACCGAGGCAGACCGCTGGGCCGGTGCGGAGATCGTCTGGTTCGCAGATGACCGCGGCTTGACCGACGACCGCGGCGGACGGGGACGGAAAACCAGCGAATCGGATGTAACGTCGCTGATCGACGCCGCGACCGCCGGGTTGTGGACGCTGGTCGAAGCGATCCAAGCCTGGGTGCTGGCCGGCGGCCAGCCACCGCGGTTGACCCTGGTGACCCGGCAAGCCCAAGCGGTCGACGAATCGGACCCGCTCGACAACCCGCTCGCCGGGGCGATCTGGGGACTCGGACGCGTCGTACAGCTCGAACATCCCGAATTACGAACCCGCTTGATCGATATCGATCGGATGGCAGACGACCGGCTGGCGGCCCTGTTGCGAGGCGCTGACGCTGCAACGGGCGACGAGGATCAGTTGGCGTTGCGGGATGGCCGTTGGTGGTCAGTGCGACTGCGAGACTGCCCAAGTGCCGTGGACGAGCAGACCGAATCGAGCGATTCCGGCGAATTGTCGGTCCCCGGCTCGGGTTCCTTTCGCCTACGACTGGACGATTCGAATCAGATCAGCGGGTTGTGGCTGGAACGCTTCACCTCGCCCGCACCGCCGGCCGGGCACGTCGAGATCGCGGTCGAAGCAGCCGGGCTGAACTTCAGCGACGTGTTGAAGGCGATGGGGCTCTACCCGGGAATCACCGATACGATCGTACCGCTGGGGATCGAATGCGCCGGCGTGGTGACTCGGGTCGGGCCGAGTGTGACCCGGCTGGCCGTCGGCGATCGGGTTTTCGGTGTCGCGCCGCTGAGCTTCGCGTCGCACACGATCGCGCCCGAACATACGCTCGCGGCGATGCCGACGACGCTGACCGCGGCCGAGGCGGCGACGGTCCCGATCACGCTGTTGACCGCCTGGTACGGAATGGTCCAGTTGGCCGATCTGCAACCGGGTGAGCGGGTGTTGATTCATGCGGCGGCCGGGGGTGTCGGGCTGGCAGCGATCCAGATCGCCCAATCGATCGGTGCCGAGGTGTTCGCCACCGCGGGGAGTGACGAAAAACGCGACTACCTGCGATCGCTCGGTATCCGCCACATCTACAACAGCCGGACGCTCGAGTTCGCCGACCAAATCTTGGCGCAAACCGACGGGCAGGGCGTCGATGTGGTGCTGAACAGTCTGCCCGGTGAAGCGATCGACCGCAGTCTCTCGCTTTTGGCTGCCTACGGACGGTTTTTGGAGATCGGCAAGGTCGACATCTACCAAAACCACCGGATCGGGTTGCTGCCGTTTCAAGACAACCTCAGCTACTTCGCGATCGACCTCGACCGCGTTTTGCGGCAGCGTCCCGCGTTGGTCACCAAGTTGTTCGATGGCGTGCTGGCGGGTTTGGAGTCGGGGGCCTACCGGCCGCTGCCGAAGACCGAGTTCGATATCGCCGACGTCCGTGACGCGTTTCGTTACATGGCGCAGCGAAAAAACATCGGTAAGGTCGTGGTCGACCTCCGCCGCTCGGCTTCGGCATTGAACGCAGGTTCGGCCACAGGTTTGGCCTCGGTATCCTCCGCCGCGGCGACGGAGAGCGGCAGTGCCCACGGCGACGGTGACGTGAGTCGAGCGACGCAGTTGATCACCGGCGGTCTGGGGGCGATCGGTTTGCAACTGGCCGAGCGTTTGACCGACGACGGTGAGACGCATCTGGCTCTGTTGGCGCGGCGCGAACCGACGACCGAAGTCGCCTCTCGGATCGCAGCGCTGCGTCGCCGGGGTGTCGCGGTCGCGATCCTGGCCGGCGACGTCAGTGACGAAGAATCGTTAGCCGCCGCCTTGGCTACTCTCCCCGAAGCGTTTCCGACGATCGGTGGCGTCTGGCATGCCGCGGGCGTTCTGGATGACCAATTGCTGGTCCGGATGACCGAGCAGCGGTTCACCCGCCCCTTGGCACCCAAGCTTCAGGGGACCTGGAACCTGCACCGGTTGACCGCCGATCTGCCGATCGAACGGTTCGTGCTGTTTTCGTCGATCGCCAGTCTGCTCGGCTCGCCCGGACAAGCGAATTATGCCGCTGCCAATGCGGTACTCGATTCGTTCGCCCGCTATCGTCGTGGCCGCGGAATGCCGGCGACCGTGATCAATTGGGGACCGTGGGCCAGCGGCGGGATGGCGATCGAGGAGGGCCGTGACGAGCAGTTAAACAGTCGTGGTTTGACGCTGCTGCCGACTTCCGACGCGCTCGACCTGTTGACCACAGCGGTGCGTCGCGACACGGCTCAGTGGGCGGTGCTCGATGCCGATTGGTCGAAGATGGTCGCGGGACTCGCCGCGGTCGATCCGTTGCCGAGTTTGCTTCGCGAAGTGGCAACAGCGACTGGCGGACCGCAGGTCGTCGACAAGGTCGATCACGGGTTGCGAGACCGCTTGTTGACATCCGCCGCCGAGCAGCGGGTGACGATGCTGCGAGACTACTTTGCGGTGCAACTCGGCATGATCATGGGACTCGCCGCCGATCAACTCGATCCCGATCAATCGCTGGGCGCGATGGGTCTCGATTCGTTGATGGCGATCGAACTGAAGAATACGATCGAAGCCCGGATCGGCGTCGTGTTGCCGATGGCTCGGTTTCTGGAAGGCCCCAGCCTGCAGGATCTCGCCCTGCAGGTCGCCGAGTTGCTGACCGACGGCCAGGACGTGGCGACGGTCGAGCGTCGCGAGTCTGCCTCGACCGAACACGACGGCCCGCGAAGCCAGCCGTTGTCGCAGGGGCAGTCGGCGTTGTGGTTCATCCATCAATTGGCTCCCGAGGAGACGGCTTACAACATCAGTGACGCGGTTCGGATCGAAGGCTCGCTGCAGAATGCGGCACTGGAAGCTGCGATCGCGACGGTCGTCAGCCGCCACGACGCGTTGCGGACCACCTTTCATAGCGACGGCGGGCGACCCTACGCCTTGGTCGCCGACTCGATCGCGACTCCGTTGGCGTTTGTCGACGCGACCGCCTGGCCCGAAGCCAAGCTTCGCCAACAGATCGCCGAACAGACCCACCGCCCGTTCGACCTCGAACAGGGCCCGTTGTTGCGAGTCATCGTGTTCCGTCGTGGCGAGCACGATCATGTGTTGTTCTTCGCCGTCCATCACATCATCGCCGACTTCTGGTCGCTGGTGCATTGCACCCACCAGTTCCGTCAAATCTATGCCGACCTGGTCGCGGGGCGCACCAGCGACCTACCGCCCCAGACGCATCAGTACCGCGACTTCGTCGACTGGCAACCGCGGATGCTGGCCACCCCCGAGGGCCAGCGCCAACAGCAGTACTGGCTCGATCTGCTCGGCGGTGAGTTGCCCGTGTTGGAATTGCCGACCGATCGACCACGTCCGGCCGAACAGACTTTCGTCGGCGGGTTGGCCTTTCGCTGGCTCGACCCCGAGTTGACCGAATCGATCAAGCGGTTCGCCCAACAGCGACAAGTCACGCTGAATGTCGTCCTGTTGACCGCTTATCAATTGCTGCTGCATCGACTCAGCGGCCAAAACGACGTGTTGGTCGGAATGCCGACCAGCGGTCGCAGTCGAGCCGAGTTCGCCGACGTGGTCGGCTATTTCGTCAATCCGGTGATCGCTCGCTCGCGGCTAGATCCCGCGATGACCACCGACGAGTTCTTGGAACAGACTCGACAGGGGATGCTCGGTGCCTTGGAGCATCAAGATTACCCGCTGCCGCTGCTGGTCGATCGTTTGAAGCCGCCACGCGACCCGAGCCGCTCGACGCTGTTTCAGGCATTGTTCGTGATGCAAAAAGCTCAGGTGATGCACGACGAAGGGATGACGCCGTTTCTGATGGGTCGCTCGGGGGCGGAGTTGGCGGTCGGCGATCTGACGTTTCGTTCACAGACACTCGACCACTGGACCGCCCAATTCGACATTTCGTTAGCCGCTTCTGAAGCCGATGACGGCATTTCGCTCGGCTTGCAATTCAATCGCGACCTGTTCGATGCCGCCACGGCGGAGCGGATGCTACAGCGCTATGAACGGTTGCTTCGATCGCTGGTCGGTACCCCTACCGGACGGCTGGCCCGGCACGATTGCCTGATCGATGACGAACGCCTGCAGGTCACGCGGAAGTGGGCGGCAGCACCCGAGTCGCCTGAACCGTTACTGCCGGTGATCCGACGGTTCGAGGCCCAAGTCGCCCGAACTCCCGATGCGGTCGCGGTCGTGCAACCGGGCGAACCATCCGTCCCGAGGGGCAACGCCGGCCCGGTCAAGGTCGCGGACGTCGCCTGGACCTATCGTGAGTTGAACGATCACGCCAACGACTTGGCTGCGGACTTGATCGCCCAGCGGGTCGGTCCCGGTCAAGCGGTCGGGATCGCCCTGCCACGGTGTCCCGAATTGATCGCGGCGCTGTTGGCGGTGTGGAAGGTCGGAGCCGCTTACGTGCCGCTCGACCTGAACTATCCACCGGCCCGCTTGCGTCACATGATCGAGACCAGTGGGATGGTCGCCCTGATCGGCGACGATGGCCTCGACCTGGCGGGGCTCGGCGAGGAATTACCGATCCTGTCGCCACGGCGGCAAGAGCTGAGTCACCTCGACGCGTCGAACCCGGACGTCGCCGTCGACCTCGACGACATCGCCTACATCATTTTCACTTCAGGCTCGACCGGACAGCCGAAGGGGGCCGCGGTGAAGCATCGCGGCTTTGCCAACCTGTTGCAGTGGTACCTACATGAGTTTCGCTGGTCGGCCGCCGACCGTGTCCTGGTCGTCACCTCGCACGGGTTCGATCTGACCCAAAAGAACCTCTTCGCACCGCTGTTGATCGGTGGTCAGTTGCATCTCGCCCCCAGCGGTCCGTTCGACCCGGAGACGATCGGTACCGAGATCGGGCGAGGCGAGATCAGTATCGTCAACTGCACGCCCAGCAACTTTTATCCGATCGTCGCTCACACCGCCAACCTCGACCCGTCACGTCTCGGTTCGCTCCGCGCCGTGGTGCTCGGCGGCGAACCGATCGACTTGGACCGTTTGGCCGATTGGCGAGGACGACCGTGGTGTCGGGCCCAACTGGTGAACAGTTACGGGCCGACCGAGTGCAGTGATGTCGTCGCCTACCACCTGGTCGGTTCGGAGCGGGGTGATGAATCGACCGACGTCCCAATCGGCCGCCCGGTGTCGGGGTGTCGATTGTATGTGCTCGATGAATCCCGCTCCCCGGTACCGCCGGGAGTCGTCGGCCAGTTGTTCGTCGGCGGCGTCTGTGTCGGCGCCGGCTATATCAACGACGCCGAGCTCACGGTCGCCAAGTTTGTCGCCGATCCGATCGCCTGTGACGGTACGGCGATGTACGCCACCGGCGATCTCTGTCGCTGGAACGGCGACGGACTGCTGGAGTTCATCGGCCGGGTCGATCACCAGGTCAAGATCCGCGGATATCGGATCGAACTGGGTGAAGTCGAAGCGGCGTTGGGCCGATTGCCTGGGATCGAACGGGCGGTGGCGATCGTTCGTCAAGACACGCCGGGCCAACCGCGGTTGGTCGCTTACGTCACCCTCGCCGCCACAGCGACGGCCACGACCGAGACGATCCTTGCCGGGCTCCGCGACCAATTACCGCCCCAATTGGTTCCCTCGGCGGTCGTGATCCTCGACGCGATCCCGTTGTCGCCCCACGGCAAGGTCGACCGCCGAGCGTTGCCGCCGCCCGATCGCCGCGAATCGATCGCCTCCTCGGGTTTCGTCACGCCCGACGAGGGACTGGAATCCGAATTGGCCGCCGTTTGGGCCGATCTGTTGCGGATCGAACGTGTCGGTGCGTATGACAATTTCTTTTCGCTCGGCGGCGATTCGCTGCTGGCGATTCAGCTCGTCGCCGCGCTGAGTGATCTCGGCTACCGCTGCCGTCCGGCCGACTTGTTGCGGTGGCAAACCGTTCGCGAACTCGCCGCGGGGCTGGCCGCTACTCAGTCGAATCCCGCAGCGTTCGAACCGGTCACCGAAGCGGCCTTGTTACCCGCTCAAGCCGAATGGGTGCGGCGTCATCCGGACCTGCCCAGCCACGATCATCTGCGGCTGGTGTTGCGATTGACCGAATCACTCGAGCCCGACCGCTTCCGGCGTGCCGTTGAGCGGGTGCTCGACCGTCACGATGCCTTGCGGTCACGGCCGTCGCGGTGTGATGGCGATTGGCAGCAGACGTTCCCAAAAACCGCTGCGGACGACACGCTACGGATCATCGCGACCGATTCCGCGAGCGGCGATGCGAGCGAAATGATCGCCACCGCAGTCCGGCAAGCGTGCCGCGAGACCGACATCCTCAACACGCCACCGGTTCGTTTTTTATGGTTCCCGTCGCAGCAGTCGGAGGGCACTTTGGCGATCACCGCTCACCACTGGGCGATCGATCCGGTGTCGCTGCGGATCGTGGCCGAAGACCTCTTGTTGGCCTACCAGCTTGATAACTCGTTTGAACCGACACCGCTGCCGGGCAGTGGCAATTTGGCCAACCGGATGCGATCCATCGTGCAGGCCGGGCGACTCGACTCGCAACGCGAACGCTGGCTCCGTCTGGCCGAAGCCAGCCCTCGCTGCCCGGCTACGCTGCTGAGCGATGACGGCGATTGGGTGGGAGATGCGGTCCATGAGACCATGGAGGTTGAACCCGGCCCCGCGCTGGCGATCGGTAACCCCGACAGCCACGATGGGACGGCATCGCCTTGGTCGACGACGGCCCGGTTGCTGGCCGCACTCGGCAGGGCGTATCGTCGCTGGAGCGGCCTCGATTCGCTCCGCGTCGATATCGAACGCAGTGGCCGAAACGTCGTCTGGCCCGATGTCTATCCCGCTCGGACCGTCGGTTGGTTGGTCAGCATGTTCCCCTATGATATCGAGTGCGGCGATGCCGACTCCACCCGTTCGGGTGGCGAATTGTCGCAACGGATCGAACACGACCTCCACGGCCTCGATGACGACGGCCACGGCTTCGAACTGCTGCGGACTTACGGCGACGTCGAAACCCGGCACCGACTCGCAACGGTGCGACCGGCGATTTTGCGTTTCAATTATTTAGGCCGGATCGTTGACGAAGGGTCGCTTCCGGTCACGGTCGATCGTCAGCTCAGTGGCAATTCCCGGTCCGGTCAATTGCCACGGCCTCATCCGCTGGAACTCGATCTGGAACTGCGTGGCGACCGGCTCGTGATCCGCTGGACCTTCAACCCCAAACGTCTGGCGATCGAAGATTGGCGACACCTTGCCGACCGGTTCGCCGTCGAATTGCGTCGCTGAGAGTCGTCCCCGGCTCACCGCGGCGGGGATGCGTCAAGATACCGCTGTCGATCACCGATCACAGCGACGATAAGATCAGGTACCATGTCGCGACTAACTGCGATGGCGGCGTGACGATCGGTTCTCAAAAGCCGATCCCGCGGCGTCAATACAACACCCACTTCGGACGTCTACCGCGGGTGGCGGTGTCGTCGGCGAACCGTTGCGAATGAGTCATCGGGTCGGTTTTTTTTGGAGAATCATCGAGATGGCCAACGCCGTCACCCCAGTGAGCGAGTCGCAATCGTCCGGTGAACATCCCGGCGGCGAACTGGAATCGTTTCAGTACAACGATTCGATCACCCGTATGTTCGCCGCGGCGACCGTCCTGTGGGGGGCCGTGGCGATGCTGGTCGGTACGATCGTCGCTTCACTGATGGTGATGCCCAAGCTGTTTTTCGAACTCGGGCCCTACGGCGAATTCCTGACATTCGGTCGGTTGCGGCCGCTGCACACCAACGCCGCGATCTTCGCCTTCGCGGGAAATGCGATTTTTGCCGCGATCTATTACAGCACCCAGCGGTTGTGCAAATGCCGGATGTGGAGCGATACGCTGGGACTGCTCCATTTCTGGGGCTGGCAATTGATCATCCTCGCCGCGGCGATCACGCTGCCGTTGGGGATCACTCAGAGCAAGGAGTATGCGGAACTCGAATGGCCGATCGATATCGCGATCGCCGTCGTCTGGGTCGGTTTTTTCGGCGTCAACTTCATGATGACGCTGATCACACGCCGCGAGCGGCATATGTATGTCGCACTCTGGTTCTACATCGCCACGGTCGTTACCGTCGCCCTGTTGCATGTTTTTAACAACCTGGTCGTGCCGGTCGGTTGGTTCAAGAGTTATTCACTGTACGCCGGCGTGCAAGACGCGTTCATGCAGTGGTGGTACGGTCACAACGCCGTGGCGTTCTTCCTGACGACCCCGTTCCTGGGGTTGATGTACTATTTCCTGCCCAAAGCCGCCGAACGTCCGGTCTTCAGCTACAAACTCAGTATCCTCCACTTCTGGTCGCTGGTCTTCATTTACATTTGGGCCGGCCCCCACCACCTGCATTACACCGCGCTGCCCGAGTGGGCTAGCACGATGGGGATGCTGTTCAGCCTGATGCTGTGGATGCCGTCGTGGGGTGGCATGATCAACGGCCTGCTGACGCTGCGTGGGGCCTGGCACAAAGTCGCCACCGATCCGGTGTTGAAGTTTTTCGTCGTCGGGATCACCTTCTACGGCATGGCGACGTTCGAGGGGCCGTTATTGAGCATCAAAAGCGTCAACTCGCTGTCGCACTACACCGACTGGACGATCGCCCACGTCCATTCCGGGGCGCTGGGCTGGAACGGCATGATGACCTTCGGAATGCTCTACTGGTTGCTCCCGCGACTTTTCCAGACGCCGCTCTGGAGTTCCAAACTGGCGACCTGGCACTTCTGGGTCGCGACGATCGGGATCCTGGTTTACATCGTGCCGATTTATGCAGCCGGATTGACTCAGGGCCTGATGTGGCGAGAGATGGACGAAACCGGCCGGTTGGTCTATCCCGACTTCATCGAAACCGTCCAGACGATCGTACCGCACTGGACGATCCGGATTTTCGGCGGCCTGCTGTTCCTCAGCGGGATGTTGATGCTGGTGCTTAACTTTTTGATGACCTGGCGAGCCCGTCCCGCTGTCTATGACGAACCGACCTACACGGCGGCCCGCTTGGGCCCTTACCGAGACGTCGAACGGGTCGCTGCCAGTTCGCTGGAAGACAAGCCCGTACTCGAACTCGGCAAACGGGTCGAGGCTTGGGCCCGGATGGATTGGCACCGTTCCTGGGAACGACTCCCTGTCAAGTTCACCGTGTTGACTCTGCTGGCTGTGGTGATCGCTACCTTATTTGAGGTCATCCCGACGTTCTTGATCCGCGGCAACGTTCCGACGATCGCCTCAGTCAAACCGTACACGCCGCTCGAACTGGCCGGACGAGATATTTACGTCGCCGAAGGCTGTTTCAACTGCCACTCGCAGATGATCCGTCCGATCGTCGCCGAGACCAAACGCTATGGGGAATACAGCAAGCCGGGCGAATCGATCTACGACCGACCGTTCCAGTGGGGTAGCCGGCGGATCGGTCCCGACTTGGCCCGCGAAGGCGGCTTGCGAAGCAGTTTCTGGCATTGGCTGCACTTCGAAGACCCCGAACAGGTTTCGCCCGGTTCGGTGATGCCGAACTACGAACACCTGCTGGTCAATCGTCTCGATTTCAAGCAGATCACCGATCGCGTCCGCGCGGCCCACCTGCTCGGGGCGCCCTACGACCGAGAACTCGACGAGGCTCCACAGATGGCCCGCGAGCAGGCCGAAGTCATCGCCGCCGAAATCGTTTCGCAGGGTGGCCCGGTAAAACGGGGCGACGTGTTGCTGATCGAGACACAAGCGGTCGCGCTGATCGCCTACTTGCAGCGACTGGGGGTCGACCTGACACGGCCGGCCGAGACCGATTCCGAAGCGGCTGGTGATGCCACGACGGAGGAAGCGGTTGAAGACGTTGGTGGCGGAGCGACCGCCCCCGATGAAGATACCCCCGATGAAGATGATTCGGCCCCACTTTGAGTTGGATGAATGTTACGAGACGTCATCACTTCGATCGACTACAGCCGGACTGCGGAGATCGCCCTCGGTTTGTTCGTGGTCGCTTTCGTTGGTTTGGTGTACGGGACCATGCGGCTGAGCCGCCGCACCACCGATCGATATGCTTCGATCCCTTTGAGTGATCGTGTTGAGGACCCCCGAGATGGCTGATAGACAAAACGACGTCCCGCTCGACGATGTGCCGCTGGTCGGCCACGCGTTTGACGGCATCCAAGAATATGACAACCCGCTGCCGGGCTGGTGGAAATGGCTGTTTGTCGGCTCGATCGTCTACAGCCTGCTCTATCTGCCCTACTACCATTTCGGCGCGCCCGGTCGCAGTGTGGCCGAAAAGTATGACGTCGCGCTCGGCGAAAACATGCGACTTCAATTCGCCGAGATCGGCGAGTTGAAACCCGACGAAGCGACCCTCGTCAGGATGATGAACGATCCGGGATGGGTGAAAGTAGGCGAATCGGTCTATCGCACCAACTGTGCTTCTTGTCACGGCATCGATGGAGGCGGCATCGTCGGCCCCAATCTGGCCGACGAGCACTTTAAGAATGTTCGGGAAATCACGGACATTTTGAGGGTGGTACAGAACGGCGCCGCTGCCGGAGCGATGCCGGCCTGGAAGAATCGGCTCGTCATGAATGAGCAGATCCTGGTCTCCAGCTTCGTCGCCTCACTCCGCGGTACCAGCCCGGCAAACCCGAAAGGGCCCGAAGGCAATATCATCCCGCCTTGGCCCGAACCGGCCGCCGAAGAGTCGCCTGACGCAGAGGAAGCCAACGACGAGGCATCCGCTGACGAGGCCGAGTCGGAGCCATGAACGCCCCGAGTGACGCCGCGTTGACTGCCTATCTCGACGAGGCGTTGCCTGCGGAACAACTGGCGGAGATCGAGCGGCGTCTCCGGTCAGATGCCGATTTGCGCGACCGGTTGCTGACCATCATCGGCCGCCAAGACGCGGGGTTACATAGCCTGGGAGTGATTTGGAGACGCAACCGGCTGTCGTGCCCCAGCCGTGATGAACTCGGCCAATCGTTGCTGGGCGTGCTCGAACCGGAGGCAGATGCCTACATCCGCTTTCATATCGAAGTCATCGGCTGCGGCTATTGCGCGGCCAATCGCCAGGACTTGATCTCGGTCCAACAGGGTCAACGAGCCGCCGCCGACCAGTCACAGGCCGCCCGGCGTCAAAAGTTCTTTCAGACCAGTGCCGGTCGCTTGCGGTCGCCGAGCTAGCCGTGACGACTCTCGAGTAGCCGGTAACGCTCGACGATCCGGTCCAGAAATTGGTCCTGATCTTCGCGCCAATGCTCCTCGGAAAAGATTTCGACTTCGTCCCAGCCGTCGAAACCGGCGAGGCGAACCGCGGCGGTGATGCCGGCCAAGTCGATACAACCATCGCCCATCAAGGCTCGGTCGTTCAGCATGTCTCGGGTCGGGACCCGCCAATCACACAGATGGAAAGCGAACAACGTCCGGGTCTCACCGAGCCGGGTGATCTCGAGTTCGAGATCGGGGTCCCACCAGACGTGGTAGACGTCGACCGCAACACCGACGCTGGCGTGATCGAGTCGCTGGCAGATATGGCGGGCTTCGGCGATCCGATTGATGCAGCTTTTATCGGCCGCATACATCGGGTGCAGCGGCTCGATCGCCAGCTTGACGCCGGCCGCTTGCGCCTCGGGGAGCAGTGCCTCGATACCGTCGCTGACCCAGCCCCGTTGCCGGTCCAACGGCGTTCCGGGCGTCGCCCCGACGACCAACACCAACATTTCCGCCCCGAGTTCGGCCGCGGTTGCAATCAGTTCACGATTGCGATCGATTCGGCGGTTACGTTCGCTTTCGCTCGGGTCACAAAAAAAACCGCCGCGGACCAGCGCCGGGACCCGCAGTCCGGCATCATCGACGATCCGCCGCGCCGCTGTGGCGGTCATCCCCTCGATCGCTTCAACCCAAACGCTGATCCCGCCGATTCCGCGACGGGCATAGCGATCCGCCGCCTCGGCCAACGTCCAAGGTTTCGTCGTGATCGTATGAACGGCCAAGCGATCCAAAGCGGCAGACAAGCGGCCAATCCTTCCAAGCGAGCGGGTGGTCCGAACCGGCCGGAGTTGTGTTTAGCGGGGTTTGCAAAGCAACCTCCGCTTTACCGACGAAAAGCAGGCTACCGAGCCTCCGCGATCTTTGCAATGGCGGCGCTGAGCCTGGCATTCGCGTCTGGGACTGCCGTCCCCCGAACCACCACCCCGAGGCCGAAAAGCAAAAGCCGAGAGCCAAAAACCGAAGCACGGAACACATTAGCATCATGCGGATTTTCATAGTCGCCTTTCGCTCCACGAAAGAACGCCAGAACGCTACTTTCGCGGAGCGAAAGGCGACACTTATTTTGCCGCAAGATGCTTACTCCGGCTCCCTTCTTCACCAGCTCGACGGGTGAGAAGGGCTGGGGACGAGCTGAGGGTTGGAGACCATCACGCGGCGTCAACCAAAACCGACTCC
>SKZY01000377.1 GCA_007127095.1 Planctomycetaceae bacterium | reverse complement strand
TCAGTCGACTCTTCCGATTGATCGAATCGATCGGGAACCGGCCAATCGGAGGTATCGGGTTGGTTACCGAGATCGAGCGGCGTATTGGCGATGCGGGCATTCGACCCGAGGGCGATCGTGCGGCCATCGAACGGCCAGAAGCCGAGGTCGAGTGGGCGGCCGACCAGAGCCAGCAGGCCCGCCGCCAGCGGCAGGGCGAGCAAGCCGCCGACGACGATTCCGGCGATCGATTTGATCGGGGATTTCGATTTGCGGCCATTGCGAGGCCGCGGCACCACTGTCCTTTCTTCGGTGCCCAACTTCATCGCGGCGACTTCTCCGAGCGGACGGGGATCGACCGGTTCGTTGAAGTCGAGATCGAGCGAATCGTCCTGGTCCAAGCGGTCGGCCTGCTGGTCGATGTCCTCGAGTTCCTCCGTTCCCCAGCTGTCGATCGACTCACCGCTGGTCGGATCGGACTGGAGCGGATGATCGACGGCTGGCGACGCCAGCGGTGCCGCCGCGGCCGATCCGCCGACAGGTTCCCACGGGCTACCATCCGCGGCGACCAGGACAGCCATCGGTGGCAGGGCAGCACGAAGTTGCTCGGCGGAGATCGAATCGCCACACCAAGGGCAGCTAATGACCACTCCAGACGGGATGTCGACATCGGGAATGCGTAACGGATCGCCACAGCTGGGACAGCGTAAATCGCTCATCAGGAATAGAACCCATGGCCGGTGAACAGGGGAGATGGCCGGGGGAATCGGGGTTCCGACCGGCTACGATGCTATCATAACGCACAAGATCACCAATTTGGTGAAAACGTCTGACCCGTTCGCCAGCGATGGCGATCAGTCGCGGAACCGGCTCGCCGCGGTCGTCAGCGTTTCGACGTCAGGGGTTTCCCCGGCGGTGATACGGAAGCGGAATTGCAGTACCCGCGATTCACCCTTGGCGAGTTCGATTACTGGGAACGGGCCGAAACGGCCGTAGTCGCGGTAGGCCGACCAGCGAGCGCCGGTCGGGTTGGACGGATGGCTGATGTGCTGAACCGTCCACTGCGATCCGTCGATCGTGAAACTGCAGGCGACCCAGGGCAGGTCCTCTTGCTTGGTCGGGTCGACGCCGTCGGCGTGGAAGGTGTACTTAGCCGATTTGTTCTCCCCGACCTCTTGCGCTGGCCTGAATTGAATCCCCGCGTGTTCGGGGTCACCATCGAGTACGAGGTCACCGGCGACGGCGGTCAATTCACTGGTCACATCGATTACGGCGTAAGCGTCATCGCCATCGACGAGCCGCATCGTCCGCTGTTCTTCGATCAGCGGCTTCCCATCCTTGCCGATCCAATGAATCGTCGCGGTGATGAAAGCCGAGTCGTCGTCGGCACCATGTTCGAGCGCGATGTGCTTCTGGACCGTATCGCGTACGTGCCAGAGGTCATGCGTTTGATCGTTGTGCCGGATTTTGTTCCAGCCGATGAAGATCCCGCGGTGATGGGGGAACAAGGCTCCGCCCGCTCCGCTGGTCAACGTGTCTTCACCGCCGGGTGCCATCACGTGAGCGAACACTTTGGCCGTATCGAAGTCGCGTTCCTTACTGCTGGTATCGCGCACATAGACGTACCGTAAGAGCGGCTTGCCGTCGCGACCGACGATATCGGCGTGCTGACCGGCATGATCTACGACGCTCAGCTTTCCTCCGGCCGCGGCAGACGACTCGTCCGCCAGTGAACGCGAGGAAGTTGTCAGGTTGGTTCCGACCATCGCCGCGATGGCGATCAGGGTCAGCGGAAAAGACTTCATGTGGGACTTTCTCAATTGAGGATGGGGGATCTGGGTAAACCGATGCTGGGAACCCGATTGTCGGTACCAGGCCCCAAAAATCAACACCTGGCCGCAACAGTTCGTAGCCACGGCGGCAACGTCAGCGGATTGCCGAGCGATCAGGATACCATCCGCATCGCTTGCCAGCGGCCGCCACGGTACCGCAGCACCATCAAGACGGCGAGCATCCAGACCCAGAGCGTGATCACGGACCACCACCAGTGTAGCGGCGTAACCGCCAAGCTTTCGACGACGTAGCGATAGGCGAGCAGTCCGGTCAGGATGGCGACGGCCGAGGTGGCGATTGCCGCCGCGAGGACGAACCAGGTGTCACCGGCACCGCGGAGCGTTCCGGTTAGGATTAACTGGATCGAGTCGAGGAATACATAGACGGCGACGAATCGCAGCAGCACCCTGGCCAGTGCGATCGCCTCGAGCGTATCGGCGTCGGATTGTCCCAAGCGATAGAACGCGAGCAAGAAATCGGGGGCAAATACGTACAACACGGCCCACAGCGACGAGTAGGTCAAGGCGATCAGTAGCGCCGAACGGGTGGCGATGATCGCTCCGGCGGCTCCGGTCGAGGTCAGGTGGTGGCCGACCAGCACGGACGCGGCAATCGAAACACCGATCAGCGGGATGAATGCGATCATGTTGAAGTTGATCGCCATCGTCGTCGCCCGCAGCGGGATATCGCCGAGTTGGCCGATCTGCAGCACGATCAGCGTAAAGACACCCGCTTCGGTCAAGTACTGCAGGCCGGCCGGGGTGCCGTAAAACAGCAACTTAGCCAGCAATCCAGAATCCCAACCGACACCGCTTCGGATCCGGTAGCGGCTTTCGAACAGCGGGCCGAGCAACAGCGAGGCGAAGATGGCGGCCTTAAACCAAAACGAGATCACGCTGGCCCAGCCCGCACCGGCGATCCCCAGCGGCGGTATGCCGAGGCCGCCGAAAATGAACCAGACGTCCAGGCCGACGTTCAGGATGCCGGTGGCAAGACTGGCCCACATGATGATCCGGGTCCGCTGCGTGCCGCTGAAAAATCCGCTCAATCCGGTCTCGATCACCGAACCGACCGCGCCGATCATCAAGATCCTCAAGTAGGTCGCTTCGGCAGCGATCAGGTCGGCCGGTTGGCCGCTGACCCGGAACAACCAAGGGGCGGCCAACGCGATCAACACGAACAGCGGGCTGACGGCGATCGCGAACCAGATCGCTTGCCAGAGAAAACGGCCGACCTGAGTTTCCTTGCCGCTGCCGACCAATTGGGCGACGATCGCGCCGGTCATCGACGCGATTCCGATCGGCATGCAGACCAGCGTCCAATAGAGATTGCCAGCCGCCATCGCGGCGCTCATTTGAGCACCGTTCTGGTACCACAGCAGCAACGTGCGATCGGCGAACAGCACCAGCGAAAAGGTGCCGGTACTGACCATCAACGGCAACGCGATCCGCAGCACCTCGGCAACCGCCGCGAACAACGGCCCGCGATCGTTCAACGACCACTCCCCGGGAATCGCCCGGACGGAACGAGGGTCGCGAACAACATCCCGGCGGCCAGGCCGCCGACGTGCGACCCGTTGGCGATGTTAGGGACGACGCCAACCACACCCATCACCAAGAACCCGAGCCCGAGCACTTGGAACATCGGCGGTAGGTGGACCGGGTATCCCGGATCGAATTGACTGCGGAGCAAAAAATAACCGAACAAGCCATAGGTCGCACCGGAGGCGCCGACCGCCATCGGTCCGCCACCATTCGTCAGCGGCCAGAAGATCTGCACCAGACTCGCGAGTGCCGCCGAACCGAGCAACACCAACGCCAACCAGCGTGAGCCGTGGAGTCGTTCGAGTACGCTGCCGAGGAAAAACATCCCCATCATGTTCATCGCCAGGTGACCGATCCCGCCGTGCAGCAGCGCGGGGGTCAAGAACCGCCAAGGTTGCCCTTTACGGATCGAAAGGAACGGGTCATCACTGGGCCGGGCCCCGTCGGGGACGTCGTGGCGATTGACAAACGTCAATGCATCAAAAACGCGGCTTTCGAGCGTTGGGATCTCCCGCCCGTACTCGTCGAAACCGAGTCTCGGGCGGCCGAACCCCGAGAGGAATCCGACGATCACGCAGACGGCGATCACCCCGATCGTGACGGGGGTCCGCCGCTCGCCCAACGGATTGAACGAAGTCGAGCGGACTTTGCGAAGATTCGCTTGGCGCCGACGATTTTCCTCCCGCTCGCGACGGCGAATCGCTTCGGCCTGGTCGCTGACGTCATAGCGGTCGTTTTGAGGATCGGCCAAGAAGGTGGCGAGCATCTCGCGGGCGTCGTCGACCCGGTTCTCATCCTTGACCCAGATCACACAGCGTCCCCCATCCTCGGCCTGGTGCTCGGCGGTCGACCGGATCGATTGGCTGGTCAAATAATCGCAGAACCTGGCCGCGTCGGGCTGTTTGTCGATGGAGCCGATGCGGCGCATGGAAAAAGGGGGGATTGAGGGAACGCGACGTCAGAGATTCTTGATAGGACAATTTAGCGGTTGGTACGTTCACGTCCTAGACCGACCAACTGCTGAGCGATGTGCGGTGCCCGAAAGCGACGGTCAATCGGACACCGTGGCAAACGAGACCTGTTCAAAACCGGCCAGCGCCGCCTGACGCAACACGGGGCCGACGACCCGATAGGGCACCGAGACATCGGCCCTCACCCGCAGCGCCGCGGCGTCACCCGACCGGGTCGCATGAGCCCGTAACCGTTCTTCGACGCGGCCCGGTTCGACGATGGTCCCGCCGACATGGACCTGCTGGTCGGCGTCGATATGCACCGTCAACCAGTCAGCCGCCGAGTTCGAAGTGGTCTGGGCGGAGGCGGTCGGCAGGACCAAAGGCACCCGGTGATCGCGACGGGCCAAATGGCTGGAGACGAGGAAAAAAATGATCAACAAGAAAACGACGTCGACCATCGACGTCATTCCACCGCCGACGATCGCCGGGCGTCGCGTCGCCGGTATTCGCATTTCGTTCCTTGGTTTTTGATTAATTTTAGGTTAGCGAAACTCGCCAAGGGTTTCGGTTTTTGTAACGGCTCGAAAGTCTTGACGACTTCCGCACCGGTACGACCCGAGCGGGCCGGGCGCACGGCGTGATGAGTTTAGCGGATCAACCAATAGATCGCCGCGGCGATCAAATCGGCGGTCGTCCCGGGATTCCGGCGATTGCCATCGGCCCGCAGCCAACGATCGAAGTCGGCGATTGCCGCCGGGTCGGTGTAGTTGTCGTTCCGCAGGCAAGCGGCCGCCCGGCGACAGGCTTCCGCGGCGATTTCAGCTCCACATTTTCGCGCGATCAACGAGTCGGGTTCGGCCGCCAACAGCCGCAACTGCGCTTTTACGATCGCGTCTTCGGTAGTACCGACGGTCGATAATTCGTCAGCGACGACCGGCACGACGTGGTCGAAAAAGTCGCGAAAATCTTCGCCGTATTGCCGGGCGATCCGGTCACGATAACGCGCCTGGCGCATCGCTGCGATCAAGTCGATCCCGCCTGTCGGAGTCGACCTGACATCCCATTGGCGTTCGACCGCATTTTCGCTGCCGTCATCACGCTTGGCACCGCCGCTCCGGTTACCGTCACGATCCACGACGCCGCCCGGAGCCGCCAAGGCGATCGCGCGGTAGACCCAAAACCCGTCGGTGGGCGTCAAGCCGGCCAAGACGTCAGCCACGTGGTCCTGATCCTTGGCCGCCGCGAGCGGGGCGATCAGCAATACGATCCCCAGATTGACATTGGCTTGGGTAACTTCGCGGGTCGCTTCGATGGCGTTAAAAACCTGCTGGCCCAGCGGAGGTCGCGATCCGGTCGACGGGTCAACGCCGGCCAGGATCGTCGCGATCCGCTCAGCGGCGGTGCGGAAATCGTCAAAATCGCAATCGTCAAAGGAGGCTTGCGGATGGACATTGCCGACTTTGGGGGCGGTCGCCTCACAGACACAGGCCATACGGATCGCCTCGGCGTGATCGGTCACCAGCGAGCGAAGCTGGTGCAGCGGAATCTGCGGCAAACCGCCATCCGACTCCGGCGTCTCCGATGCGAAGGTCATCGGTCAGCCGCTCGATCGACGCGGCCGAGCAGTTCGGCGATCGCCACCAGCGTCGCTTCCGGGGCGTCTTCGATCACGTAGTGTCCGGTCTGCTCGAGTCGCTGGACGGTCGCATCCGGCCAGTGGGAGAGCAAGCGATCGAGGCATTCGGGCCGAAAACACCAATCCTTCATTCCCCAGACCAGCGATTTCGGCACGGTCGCCAATCGAGACAGATCGGATTCCAACCGCCGCAGCACCGCGTAGGTCGGGTGAAGGCGGGTCAGCGGAATGTCGCGAACGAATGAGTCGATCGCCACACGAGACCGCCAATCGCGGTAGGGGAACAACAGGCCGCTGGCGACGTCCGCTGGCAGCTTCTGTTCGGCCATCGCCATCGAAATCGCCGCGGCCGCGAAAAGGTTCAGACCACGGATCGCGGCTGTACCGACCAGTGGCGTCCGGCAGACGGCGATCCGCCAGGGGATAAAAGGTGGTGGGAAAGCGGCGGTGTTGAGTAGGACCACGCCAGCCAGTCGGTCGACCCGCTCGACGACGGCCGACAGTCCGATCGCCCCGCCCCAATCGTGTGCCAGCAGGACGATCCTCCGCAGGTCGAGCCGATCGATCAGGGTTAGCAGGTGATCACGATGGTTCACGAGTGAATAGTCGAAATCACGTCGAGACGGTTGATCGCTCAACCCGCAACCGATGTGGTCGACTGCGATCACACGGTGCGTCGTGTGAAATCGCTCGACCACCCTCCGCCAATAGAAACTCCAGGTCGGGTTGCCATGGACACACAGGATCACCGGTCGTGAATCGTCGTCCGTCTCGGCCGCGGGAACCGATTGGGGGTACTCGACGTCGCTATCGACGTAGTGATACGACCACGGACCGATCGCCATCCGGCTGCCACGGTACGGGTACAACGACCGCCAGGGTTCGGAGGCGACCGGGGTGACGCGGTCGGCGGCAACATGGGTAGGGGAACTTTCCATGGTGCGAATCGTCTATGAATCGGCGTCGACTGGGAACGGGGGAGGTCTCCGAAGTTTTTAATTTCGAAGATGCGGCATTTCGCGTTAGGCTGTATCGAAGTGCGACGGCAAGACCGTCGCCATCATCAGGGGGCCGATAGCCACGGACGACGTCATCGCCACCCACCGGTATGCCATGCGACAGAAATCATTCCTTCTAGCGCCCCTGCTCACGTTGCTCGCTTTGGCCGGCGGTCCGGTGGCTGGCCAACCGGCTCCGTATTCCGAGGAAGTGGTGGCCAAAGCTGAGCGGGTACTCGCGGAAGCCGGGCTGAAGCGTAACGGCAGAACGATCGTGGCGACGGAAGCGGCCGAGATCAATCGGTCGTTGACTTCGCTGACCAAACCGCGACGGGCGCTAAAGTCACTTGTGGACAGCCGGCAGCAGACCGCGGACCAACTTCGCAAGGTCGCCGATTTGATTCAAGCGACCGAGCTGCAGCATGGCGAGCTGAACCTGCGACTCGCCCGGCCGGGGTTAGACGTTCTGACCAACAACCGGCTCGTCGGCTTGATCAATGCCAACCGGGTTAAGCTGAAGCAATTGGCCGACCAGCGGAAAGCTTTGACCGATCAATTGGCGGCTGACCGTCGGGAGGTCAATGACGCGGAAGCCGCTTATGCGCAGAGCGTGATCGCACTGCGGCAAGACTTCGACGCCGTGCAAGCGAGAGTGGAAAAGTCGCTGCAGACGCCGACGTTGCCGATCGCGGTCAAAGTCTGCCACGCCAATTTCCAGACTCCCGAAAAAGTCGATATCGGGATGCTGCTGGGCCCGACCGACCGCAAGTTGCGGGCGATCGAAAGCGAGGTGTTCAGTGAAGTCATTCCGCTCGAGCGGTCGCCCGGTGGATCGTTGCGGGTGACGGTCGCGATCGGCGACCAGACCGTGGCGATGGTCGTCGACAGCGGCGCCTCGTTGATGATCTTGCCGGCCGAGGTAGCCACGGAACTCGGGATCGAGATCGCCGCGGATGCGCCGGAGATGCGTTTGCAGCTAGCCGACGGCCGGACCATCGCCGCTCGCGGTGTGACGATCGATTCGGTGCGGGTCGGCCGCTTCGCGGCCGAAGACGTGCAAGCCGCGGTGCTGGAGGCGACGGCAACTCGGGCCGAACCGCTGTTGGGAATGAGCTACTTCAGCCGCTTTAAGTTCGAGATCGACACCGCCGCAAGCACATTGAAAATGCTCCGGGTCGGAGATTGACCACGAGGCATCCTGTGGCTCAACGGCTGTTGGCCGATTCGCGGCTCGGTTCGTCCGAACTGGCGGTCGAGGGAGGGAGCCCCGCGAAGGCCTCATCCATCAGGTCGTGCTGCTCCAGCTTGTGGGCAGCCATGCTGCCGGTGCTGGGGCTGGCCGATTCCGGACGCGTCGCCTTGGTCAATCGGAAACGTTCGGAGATCGCATCGCCGAAGTGGAGTTTGATGTACGACCAAGCCCCCATGTTCGACGGTTCTTCCTGGACCCACATCACCTCGCTGTTTTCGGGGGCGCCCTCGAGGGCGGCGAGCAATTCTTCGGGGCTGAGCGGATAAAGTTGTTCGACGCGGACAATCCGAACCGAATCGATGTTCCGTTCGGCTCGTTGGTCGACCAGGTCGTAATAGACTTTGCCGGTACACAACAACGTCCGGCGGATCGAGTCGCCGGAGAATTGTGGGTCGACCAGTAATTTATGAAAACGGCCGTCGGTGAACTCGGCGAGCGGGCTGACGACCGCCGGGTGTCTCAGCAAGCTCTTGGGGGTCAGTACGACCAGCGGTTTACGCCAGGGAGAGAGTACTTGGCGGCGGATCAAGTGGAAGAACTGCGCCGGTGTGGTCGGCTGTGTGACCTGAATGTTGTGCTCGGCCGACATCAGCAAAAATCGCTCGACGCGGGCGCTGCAGTGTTCAGGACCTTGCCCTTCGAAGCCGTGGGGTAGCAGCATCACCAATCCGCTGAGCCGATTCCATTTGTCCTCGGCGCTGGCGATGAATTGGTCGACGATCACTTGAGCGACATTCCAAAAGTCACCGAATTGGGCTTCCCAAACGACGAGGCCTTCGGGGTAATCGAGCGAGTAACCGTATTCGAAACCGAGCACGCCGGCTTCGCAGAGCGGGCTGTTGACGATCTCGATCTTGGCCTGGTCGGGGCGCAGGTGGTTCAGCGGTGTGAACGTTTCGCCGTTCGTCATGTTGTGCAGGACGGCGTGCCGGTGGCTGAACGTGCCGCGTTCGACGTCTTGGCCGGTCAACCGGATCTGGTGGCCACTGACCAACAGCGATGCGAACGCCGCGGCTTCTCCCGAAGCCCAGTCGAGCGGGATCTTGCCGTTGGCCATGTCACGCCGCTGCTGCATCGGCCGCTTCAGTTTCTTATTCATCGAAAAATTTTCGGGCGTCCGGGTCAGCCCGGTCAGTACTTCCGACAAATCGGCCCTGCCGCAAGTGGTATCGACCATCAATTCGGTCGGCTCGGGGCCGCCGAAGTGGTTCTTCCAGGCTCCGTCGAGCGTTTGGGTATCGGGTTTGAATGGTTCGTTACGACTCGCTTCGAACTCACTTTCGAGTTTTTCGGTCCGCTCGAGCTGGATTTGGTCGGCTTCGTCCTGAGTCATCTTGCCGAGGCCGAGCAGGCGTTCGAGGTAGTTCTGTCGAACACTCGGCCGCTTATCGATTTCGGCATACATTTCCGGTTGCGTGAATCGTGGTTCGTCGCCTTCATTGTGTCCCCAACGTCGGAAGGCGTAGAGATCGATGACGACGTCGCGATGGAACTGTTTTCGAAAGTCCATCGCCATCGAGACGACCTGGGCGACGGCTTCGGGGTCTTCGCCGTTAACGTGGAAAATCGGAATCTGCAGCATCTTCGCGATATCGGTCGCGTAGGTCGTGCTGCGACCCTGCTCGGGCTCGGTGGTGAAGCCGATCTGGTTATTGATCACGATGTGCAGCGTCCCGCCGGTGCAATAACCGTCAAGCTGGCTCAGGTTGAGTGTTTCCTGCACGATCCCTTCGCCGGCAAATGCGGCATCGCCGTGGATCAAGATCGTCATCACCTGGTTTCGCGCCGAATCGCCGATGCGATCCTGTTTCGAACGGCTGCGTCCCAGTGCGACCGTGTTGACGAATTCGAGGTGGCTGGGGTTGAAGCAGAGTGAGATATGGATTTTGGCGCCCGATGCGGTCGTCCAATCGCTGCTGTAGCCGAGGTGGTAACGAACATCGCCACCACCGCGATTGCGAGCCGGATCCGGATCGTCGAACGACCAGAAGATGTTCATCGCTCGCTTCTTGAGGATGTTCGCCATCACGTTGAGCCGACCGCGGTGAGCCATCCCCATGACGACTTCCTGCACCTGATGCTGGCCGGCTTTCTCCAACGCCAGGTCGAGCATCGGGATCAGACTCTCGGCACCCTCGAGTGAGAACGTTTTGGCACCGACAAACTTTCGTCGGACGAACTCTTCGAAGATCGAGGCGTCGGCGAGTCGGGTGTAGATCCGCCGCTGGACTTCGTGCGACAGTTCGAGCCGATTCTCGGTCGTCTCCATCCGCCGCTGCAGCCAATCGCGAATGTTGCGATTGTCGATGTGCATGAATTGGGCGCCGATGCTGCGACAGTAGGTGTTCCGCAGGCGCGTCAGGATTTCGTGCAGCGTTCCGCCGGAGACATTCGCTAGCGCCGACGCCTCGAACGGTTGTGACAGGTCGAAATCGCTCAACCCGTACGACTCGGGACTCAATTCGGCCGTCCCCTGACGGGCCAGACCGAGTGGATCGAGTTGGGCGACCAAGTGACCACGGACACGGTACTCGCGGACCAACTGGTCAACACGGTCCTGCATCCGCGCCGTCCAGAGCATCTGGTCGGTGACGTCGGTGCCCCGTCCGGATGGCGAGTCGCCGTTGACCGAAGCGGCGCCACCATCACCCGCTTGGCGTCCCGAGGTGCCGCCAGCGATCGCCTCCGGCGGCGCTTCGCCATTGGTGATCAGGAATTGTTCGAAATAGGCTCGCCAGGTATCCGATACACTCGCCGGGTCTCGCACATATTGAACGAATAGGTCGTCGATGTAATCGATGCTGTAAGTGTTCATCAATGGGTGCTAAAACAGATGGCTTGACAGCCGGGGGGCGGGCGTGAGCGAGATGACCGTGAGCGTGGCTTCGGAGTCGCGGTTCGAACCCCAAAGTTATCCTCGATTATGAACGGTAGGCGTTGAGTTGGCTACGGCAACAGTCCCCCGAAAATCGCCCCGACTCTCGAAATCGGCTCGCGAATTGGCCAATTGGTACGATTACCCGCAGTATTTCGACATGGTCTTTCGCGACGAAACGGCGGCGGAGATCGATTTTTTTTTGGCCGCCTTCGACAGCCTGGTCGACGGGCCGGTGCGGCGAGTCCTCGAACCGGGATGCGGTTCCGGACGACTCGTTACCGCGATGGCCAAACTCGGATATGACGTCACCGGGATCGATCTCAGCGCCCCGTCGCTCGCGTATCTCGGCCGCAAGCTCCGCCGCCGAGGGCTGACCGCGACACTCCAGCAAAGCGACTTCACGCGGATCGAACCGACGACGCCGTACGACGCCGCCTTCTGTACCTTCAACACGTTTCGGCATCTGACCGACGAGGCCGCGGCGGTGGCGCATCTGCGGGCGGTCGCCGCCAACCTCCGTCCCGGCGGCATCTATATCCTCGGCCTGCACATCATCCCGCTCGACGCCGACAAACAATGCATCGAGCGTTGGAAAGCCCGCCACGGGGTGACGACCGTCAACGTGACGCTGCGGGTCATTGACTTCAACCGCCGCAAACGGCTCGAACAGATCGATGTGCTGCTGACCGCCAAAACGCCGACCAAGACGATCCGCTGTCGGACCCGATTTCCGCTACGGCTCTACACGACGTCGCAGTTGCTCGCGACGCTGCAACGTGTCCCGGAACTCGAAATCGCCGGCGTCTACGATTTCGATTACGACCTCGATTCGCCACGCCAACTCGATGACGACCTGATCGACAGTGTCTTCGTGCTCAGACGGGTCTGAGCGGTGGTCGAATCAAAGTCGAATCAGCCGACACCGCGGACTTTGAGGAACCCGGATATCACCACGATCACCGCCGCGACCAAAATCCAAACCCGCAACCAAAACAGCCGGTTGCTGCGAAAGCGTTCCAGCTTGGCACTGCGGCCGACCATCGCCGCGGCGAGGAAAAAAGCGAAGAAAGCGAGCAACATCTTGCCGCCGATCAAACCGTGGTACAGCCCGTCGCCTTTGTGCAACGGCATCGCGGCAAAGTAGTTGTAAAAACCGCTGATCAGAAACAACGCGATGCCGATGTGGACAAACCGCTTCCATCGACCGCGAATCGCATCGCCAAGAGTCGCCTGCGCTTCGTCGCTGAGTAGGCGCGACGACGGGGCGAGCACCACCAGTGTAAACAGACTGCCGCCGACCAAGGCGATCGCGGTCGAGACGTGAACGATGCGAGAGAGGACGTCGATGAAAAACACGGTGGCAGACTTGTCGCTAGCGGGGAATTGGACGGAACGGGCAATCGATCGTGCATCAGAATAACCGATCGGTCGTTCGTCGGACGACCGTAAAAACGATCGACATGATGGTAACATTCGCTTGACCGTCGCGTTCATAAACTAAAATTATCTCAATCTGCTTTCTTTTCGAATCCGAGCGAGTGCTTGTAATGACTTGGGAAGACAAACCGTCAGGACCGCCAAAGTACGGCATGCTAGTTCCTACCGGTGGGGGTGATCCGATCCCGTTGCTCAAGGACCGGTTGATGATCGGCCGCCGGGAAAGTTGCGATATCGCGCTGAAGTTCGCCAACGTTTCGGGCCAGCACTGCCGAATGACCGTCGAAAACGGCTATTGGTTCGTCCGTGATCTCGGCAGTCGCAACGGGACCAAGGTCGACGGCAAGTCGATCGTCAGAAAACGGCTCGACCCCCGTTGCAAGATCTCCTTCGCCAAGCATGAATATCGGGTCGACTACGACCCCCAAGACCTCGGTGCGTTCGGGCCACCACCGCCTGATGATGATCACATCGACGAACTGCTGAGAAGTTCGCTGGTCGATCGAGCCGGTCTGGGGAGGCGTAGTAATAACGATCCGTCCAAGAATCGTGACTGGGCGGAAGAGTGATCACCCCTGACAGGATCGGTTCGCATGCCCAGATTGGCCCACCACGTCTTCTTCACGCTCCGCGACGCCTCGGCCACTAAGGTCGATGAACTGATCGGGGCCTGCCAAAAGTACTTGACAGGGCACGACGGGGTGGTCGATTTTTCGGTCGGGACCCGCGAACCGTCGCTCGACCGACCGGTCAACGACGCGGCCTACCACGTCTCGTTGCACGTCGTGTTCGCCGATCGGGCTGCACACGACGTCTATCAGACCGCCCCGCGACACCTCGAGTTCATCGCGGAGCAGAAGTCGAATTGGGACCAGGTTCGTATCTTCGACAGCAACCTGGCGGACTGACGTCCGCTGACCGATCATTCTTCCACGATCAATCCGATGCTCTCGCTGTGGCTGCCGAATTCGGGGGCGTAGAGACACTGGATATTCGCCATTCCGGTTTGGTATCGGCCACGAAGCTGCACGCGGGTGGAGTACTCGAATACGTAGGTCCCCGACCTGAGGTAATCGATGAAGAAGTGGCTCGCCGTGTCTCGGGTCGACTCGTAGTAACCCAAACCGTCTTGATAGCGATAACCGGACAGCACGTTGACCGGTTCGGTTCCGCTGCCACGATGATCCTTCAGGTGGACGTATTCCATATCGCGGTCGACCCGCAGCACGAGTCGGACCACCAATTCGTCGCCGACCCGTACCGGGGTTGCTGAATCGCCGGCCGCGGCATCCGCGACCCGTTTGAGGACGGGTCCGGAATCGGTGTTTCGCTTGACGTACAGCTCTTTGGTCAGCTTCAGCGGCGTGTCGGTGTGGGCGGTAACCTGGTCGATGTCCTCGAAGTACTGCCAGTGGACACTCCCCCAAGCGACGCCGGGATCGGTCTTTTTAACGGCGATCTGCCCCAGGTCGGGTGATACATCTCCGCCGAGTATCCGCTGTTCGTAAAACCCGGTGCCGACTTCGACGTCGTCGGGACGAACTACGGAATCGCCCAACGAGACTTCGACCAACCGATCCGATGCCAGCCGATCGGTGCCCCGCAACAGCAGCGCGTAGACGGCATCGGCGGTCGCTTTCGTCGTCTTCCAGTCTTGGGTCTGCTTTTGTTTCAGCAGCCAGACCTGGCAAGCTTCGACCGCCGCTGCGTCTCCGGCGACTTCGTCGAAGGCTTCGATCAACGCCGCTTGGGTTTCGATCGGGGCCCGGTACCACCAGAACGCGTCGGCGGCGATCGGCCAGTGCATCCCCAGCTCTTCGTCGTCGACCGAGCGTTCCCGCAGCGAAACGATGATCCGGTTTGCCGTTTCGGCATCACCCAAACGCCGCAGAGCAATCGCCAGGTGGGCCTGCGATTGCAAACTGTCGATCTTCAACCAGTGTCGCTTGGCCTGGTCGAGCCAGAAATCGAGTGCCACCGTATGTTCGGCGGCTACCGGAAGGTCGCGGAGGAAAAAGCTGCGGCCGTAGAGGTACAGAGCGATCGTCGGAGTCAGATGAACCGGTTTGTCGGCGGAGTCTGAATCGCGTAGCGGTCGTGGCGGCGACTCGGGCTTTTCCG
>SKZY01000342.1 GCA_007127095.1 Planctomycetaceae bacterium | reverse complement strand
TGTTCCGGCAGCCGCAGCATCGTGATGCTTTCGACCCACTCCAAAGGTGCGTCTACCGTCACGTTCATCGCCGTTCTCCCTAAAATCAGATTGTGTAGCCCATTCTAGTCGCGTTCCTCAAACTCGCGAAGAGCGGCAAGCCGCTGGAAATCAGTGGCGGGACATCGGGTTCGAACGCGAAACCTATACCGGGCTCGACAACGTCATACCGCTGCCCGAGATCGGCTGCACGCTTCCGCTGTCAGAGCTGTATGAGGACGTCGAGTTCCCGCCGCCGCTGTCGGACGAAGTAGCCGATGAAGGTTTTCAGACCAGCTAAGAGGAGTTGCATCGTGCCATCCAGCATTCGGCCTGGCAGATGCTCCTCGCCTTTTCGCCTCACGATTCGTCCGCACTCGGCTCCGGCGGATCGAGAGCCGACGGCAGCTCGTCCGGACCTGCTGCTGCGCTGCTCTGCACCTCCTCGCGCGAGAGCGCGTGGTCGTAAATGCGCAGCTCGTTCACGCGGCCGTTGTAGAACGGGTCCCAAGTAAATTGTGAGCGGCCGATGTAGCAGTTATTCCACTGGGTATCGCGGGCATCGACGCGGGCCAAGCCTGCCGCGACCAATTCCCCGTCGACGTATAGCTTTTGCTCGCGGAGCTCGGGATCATGTGTGAAGACGACGTGACATTCGCGATGCATCATCATCTCCTGATGTCCAACGGCTCCGGGACCTACCCGAGCGGCTGTTCAAATCGGGTCGGGAATCAGCGCGGATTCAACTCGCCGAGAATAGCGTGGGGTGGAAATAACCACCGCGAAATGCTAACCGATCAGCGCGGCGAAGTCCAAGAGTTTTCTCGATTTCCTGGGCCGTTGCGGGTGATCGGTCGGGGCAAGCAGTCCAGCCGTCTACTCAGGGGCTCAAACGCACTTGCTGATGATGCGGGCCGCCCCCCTCGACCGAGGCAGCGGGCGGCATCAGGCCGGGCGCCGTGATGTCGTGCGATTGCTGCGGGACCGCGGCGAAACTAAACTCTCCTATCGGCCGGGGCGCAAGCCCACCCTGGTTACGGAGAAGGTGGTCCGGATTGGCTGCCCGCACGCCTTCGCCATGTTTCGATCAGCAAGGAAGGCAGGAAAATGAAGCTTAAAACCGCACTCGCAACGTCAGCCTCGATCCTACTGCTGGTCTTTGTGACGCTGGCCGCACTGCTGATCAATACATCCGATTTGCTCGGGGTAGCGGCGAGAGAACTCGCACAGGCCGGGGAAAGCCTTCGCGTGACGGAAGAACTCAAAAGCCGCCTGCTGGTCCACAATCGGGACGTCTTCCTCTACTCTTTGCATCAGGACCAAGCTCGACTGATAAGCAGAGATTCCCAACGCGCCAAGATACAAAAAATGGTCCAAAGTCTCGACCAACTGATCGACAACGACGAAGAATACGAGATCGTCGCCGAGGTAAAAAAGGAGATCGCAGACTACTTCGCTAAACGCGATGAACTTAAAACGTCTCCGTTTTCCTCCGTTGAACGCTATAACCATATCAGCCAATACGTCGACGACGCGATAACCGCAATCGACCGTCTGGTCGAAATGAATCATTCACAAATGGATGAGCAGATCGCGGCCGTGGACAGTCAGAATCGATCAGCGAATCGTGCGGCTGTTATCTTACTGTCCACCGGAAGCTTCATCCTGCTAGGCCTGATCATTGGCATCATCACCATGATCGCACGACCATTGGCGGCATTCATGGATGTAATCACAGCGTACAGTACCGGCGACAGTGCGATGCGGGCGGTGCCACGGGGGCTTTGGGAGACACGGAGGATCGCCGACACATTCAATTTGATGGCTGATCGCTTAGATGAAAAGAGACGAGACCAATTGACATTCATCGCTTCGGTTGCCCATGACCTCCGCAACCCTCTGCATTCGATGTCGATGGCAGTGGCGATGCTGCTACGCAAGGGCGACAAAGCCAGCCAAGCCCCCTCTGAAGTAATCTTTCGCCAACTGACGAACTTAGACCGCTTGGTCGGCGACCTACTCGACACGACGCGGATCGAATCGGGACAACTCGAAATGAGCCTCGGTGTTCAAGACGTCACCGCGTTGGTCAGGGATGCGGTTGAACTGCGGAGAAATGATTCCGCACTCCATAGCTTCAAGCTCGAAATTCCGACCGCCCCATTGATGTGCGATTGTGATGGCGGACGGATTTCTCAGGTCATGAACAATCTCATCTCCAACGCGATCAAGTACTCACCCAATGGCGGAGTGATCAAAGTAAATGCATGGGCGGAGCGACATCAAATCTACATCGCGATCGCAGACCAAGGAATGGGCATCGCCAGCGACGACCTGCAGAAGATTTTCGAGCCGTTCCAGCGCACACAAGCCACGAAAGACACCATTCCGGGAATCGGCTTGGGGCTTTCGGCCAGCCGTCGCATCGTCGAAGCCCACGGCGGGAAACTGCGAGCCGAAAGTGAGCTCCATAGGGGATCAACTTTCTTGATCAGCCTGCCAGTTCATACTCATTCACAGCCAACGGATAGCAACGGCGAGCCGCTTCGCAGCAGCGAGAGTTCAGCGTCGGCTCGGTAGCGAGTCAACGCATCTGGGTCGGCATGTTGCTGGCGTGGATGTTGGCTGACGAATAATTGTCGACCTCGTGGACCTTCAATTGATCGTCATAGTCGGGACCACGGACGATCGCGATTTCACCGGACGCGTCTTGCTCGGCGACCGCCCCGTGGTGTCGCGAGAGCTCCAGAACGGCCAGGAACCAGCCGATCAGTGCTGACTTGTGGGACCCCGGTTCGATCAAGTCGATCAGCAGCACTCGGGGCTGTTCGGCGAGCCGCTGGTGGATCCGCTGCATGTAGACGTGGATCGGCGTTTCGTCATAAATCACCTCGGTCGGTGGCGGGCCAGCAGCCTCCCGGACGATCCGGCCGAACGTGTTGACCAAATCCCAGAGCTGGAGATCGGCGATCGGCTGACTGCCGGGGTCGAGTTGCCGGGCCGGCAGGTCGTCGGTGATCCGGCTGTAACGATCCTGCCACCGCAGGCTCATTTCTTCGAGAATTTCGGCGGCGTCGCGGATCCGTTTGTACTCCAGCAACCGTTCGATCAACTGATCGGGCGATCCGTCGTCGATCGGCCCGGCCTCTTCGTCCGGGTCCTCGATCTTCGGTAGGACCGACTGGCTCTTAAGCTCCACCAGAGTGCTAGCCAGGTCGAGGAAATCGGCGACATCGCCGAGATCGAGTTCTTGCAGCAATTCGATGTATTCGATGAATTGCTCGACCACCTGAGAGATCGCCAATTCGTTGATCCCGACTTCCTGACGACGCACCAGGTAGAGCAGCAGATCGATCGGGCCGCGATAGGCGGGCAGTTGAACGAGAAATCCCATGTCGTGGCGCTCCAGCGTGGTCGGCGATAGCTTAGCGGTCCGTCTAGCGAGACGCCACCAATCTCGTGGCACCCTTGTTGACGCGCGTCGGCAAAACTATCATGCGTCGCTTCGATTGCGAGACGGCTAGCGATCCGCTCGTCGATCGCCGGCTTTTCGGCACCCGGTCGCCGAACCTTGGGGTGAAACGGGCCGTCAGTCTGGCTCACCTCGAAGATTCCCCGCCGAATCGCGTTCGTGCTCGTTCCCCATTTGCCCCTGTTTGCCGTCATCATGGCCGAACCCGCCCACCGACACGTCCTTTCCGCCCTGGTGCAAAACGTCCCCGGGGTGTTGGCTCATATTTCCGGGATGCTGGCCAGTCGCGGCTACAACATCGATTCGTTGGCGGTCGGCGAGACCGAGAATCCTCATCTGTCGCGGATGACGTTCGTGATCGTCGGCGACGATCGTGTCCAGCAGCAGGTCAGCAAGCAATTGCAAAAGATCGTCACCGTGGTCGAGGTCCAGGACATCAGCAGCCAGGATTACGTCGAACGCGACTTGGCGTTGATCAAGGTCCGTGCCGTCGCCGGCGGTTCGCGAAGCGAAATTCGCGAGCTGGTCGAGATCTTTCGCGGACGGATCGTCGACGTCGGGCCGACCGAGGTGATGATCGAGATCAGCGGCCGTGAAAATAAAGTCCGTGCCTTCATCGATCGGATCGAACCGTTCGGGATCACCGAATTGGTCCGTACCGGACGGATCGCTATGGTCCGCAGCGGCGACAGCAGCGAACGCGACCCGTCGTCGGGCGAGATCGATTGACCGCCGGCGTGCCGAGCCCCCCTGCAATGAAGGCCCGCACCGCGAAGGCCCGCGTCCCAGAAAAACATCCCCCGAACCAACAAAACCTTTCCCCCGAAGCGAGCAGAGCTGCCATGGCCGCCACGATTTATTACGACAACGACGCTGATCTGACACACCTAAAGGGCAAAAAAGTCGCGATCTTGGGCTACGGCTCGCAGGGTCATGCTCAAGCCCAAAACCTTCGCGACAGCGGTTGCGACGTGATCATCGGCCAGCGACCGGGATCGCCTAACCACGAGTTGGCCGTCGAGCATGGCTTCAAGCCGATGTCGATCGCCGAAGCGACCAAGACGGCTGACGTGATCAATGTGCTGTTGCCGGATGAAGTTCAAGGGCCGATCTACCGCAGCGAAATCCGTGACCACCTCAGCCCCGGCAACGTGCTGATGTGCTCGCACGGCTTTAACATCCACTTCGGCCAAATCGAGCCACCCCGCGGGATCGACACGTTGCTGGTCGCTCCCAAGGGCCCGGGACACCTGGTCCGCAGCGAATACGAAAAGGGTGGCGGCGTCCCCTGCCTGATCGCACTCGGCGAAGGAGCGGCCGAATCGACCAAGCAGATCGGGCTGGCCTACGCCAAGGCGATCGGTGGCACCCGTGGCGGTGTGATCCAGACGACCTTCGCCGAAGAAACCGAAACCGACCTGTTCGGTGAACAGGTTGTGCTCTGCGGCGGCGTCAGCGAATTGGTGAAGGCCGGCTTTGAGACCTTGGTCGAAGCCGGTTACCAGCCCGAAATGGCCTACTTCGAGTGCATGCACGAGCTGAAGTTGATCGTCGACCTGCTCTACCAAGGTGGGCTCAGCTACATGCGGTACAGCATCAGCAACACCGCCGAATATGGCGATTACACCCGCGGCCCACGGATCATCACCGACGAGACCAAGGCGGAGATGAAGAAAATTCTGACCGAGATTCAACAGGGTGAGTTCGCTCGTCAATGGATCTTGGAAAACCACGCCAACGCGCCGATGTTCAAGGCGACCCGTCGCCGCGAGCGCGAGCATGGGGTCGAACAGGTCGGCCGCAAGCTTCGCAAGATGATGAGCTGGATCGCCGAAAAGGAAGTTTGATCGGCCCCCCGACCGATAACCAGGCTGTCGCGAGACCGTGAATTGATCACCAGCGAAGAGATCATTCGATGGCAATCGCAAGCGGTCGTCCATTGGCATCAGGGCGGCGCTGAGACCGATCCCCACCCGATCGAATCGCTCGCGGCTCTCGGCCTGGTCGCTCCGGACCCTCTGCTGCGGGCGATCCTGGTCAACCACGATTTCAACTTTCGCCTCTGGCACGAAGAAGATTTGGCTCGGGATCGTCGGGCGTCGGACGCAGAAATCGCGGCGGTCAAACGCCGAATCGACGGCTTGAATCAACATCGAAACGACGCCATCGAACGGATCGACCAGACGATCGCGGAATCGTTAATTGCCACCGGTGTTATCCAGCTGGTCGATGCCGGGTTGAGCACCGAAACCCCCGGGGCAGCGATCGACCGTTTATCGATCCTGGCGCTGCGGGTCTTTCACTACGCCCAACGGGCGCAGGCGTTGGAGAACAGCGACGCGTCTGAGCGGACCGATCCGTCCGAACCGGCCGGCGATTCCGAAGCGGCGGTCGGCTCCCGTATCGTGGCGGCCTGGCAGACTTGCCTGGTACAGCAGCGACGGTTGGGGATCGCGCTCGATCAACTGTTGACCGACATCGTCGCCGGGCGGCGGCGACATGACGTCTTTCAGCAATTGAAAATGTACAACGACCCGGCGCTCAATCCGCTGCTCGCCGACGACCGCCAGCCTTGACCGCTACGCTGGGCTGACCGGCGAACCCTCTTCAGCGCTGGCCGCGCCAGCGGGTGACGATGCGTTATACTGAGACGGTTTGGTCTGATTCCGCATTTCCCACCATCGCGATCGCGCAGCCATGATGTCGCCGCTCACCCGTCGCCTGAATCGATCCGCGATCGTGAAGTTCGTCCTATTCGCAGTGGCCTGGCTAGCGATACTGGGCGACCGATCGGGATCGGCTGCCGATCCCCCGGCGGATAACGAAGAGATTCGATCCGCGGCATCGGCGATTGCCGCCGAATCATCACCACCGCGTCGGGACGAGCGGCGACCGATCGAGTACTGGCTCGAGCAACTCGACGCCGACCAGTTCGCCCGTCGCCAGGCGGCCACCCGGCGGTTGACCGAACTCGGCGAAGCGGCGGTCGCCCCGCTCGCAGCGGCGACGCGATCGGGCAAGCTGGAACTGACGCAGCGGGCGATCGGCGTGCTGCAAACATTGGCTCTCGACCAACCGCCCGATGACGACAGTGGGGCCTGGGCGGCATTGTTGGAGATCACCGAACGGGGCAGCGGCAGCGCGTCGCTGCGGGCCAGGGCGGCGCTCGACGACATCCGCAGCCAGCGGCAGGTCCAAGCCTACTCGCGGCTGACCAACGCCGGGGTTCAGATCGGTTTCCGTGACTTCGTGATCCATTCTCGGGCTATGAATCAAGAAGTCGTCTGGATCGACAAGAAGTGGCGTGGCGACGTGGAGGCTTTGAGTTGGCTACGCTGGATCAATCGCATCGATCATGTCTTGATCGAGGGTGACGCCGTCCGCCGCGACGTGCTGAACCAAGTCGTCAAAATGCCCGATCTGCGGACGATCGTGATCCGCGACGCGACGATTCGCGACGACATTTATGAACCGTTGTCGACACTCTCGCGGATCGACGAGTTGGAGTTTCGCTACACCCCGCTGAGTGTCGATGACGCCGACAAAATCGCCCTGCTGCCGATCAGGGTATCGTTGGGACTGATGGGCACGGGGATGCCGATCGAGGGCGCACAGAAGCTTCGAGAGGCGCTGCCAGGTTTGAACCTGGTCTACAAGCAAGGCGGTTTCCTGGGGGTCGTCTGCAACAGCTTTTCGCCGCGTTGCCAAATCGATGCGTTGAAACCGGGCGGCGCCGCCGACGATGCCGGGCTGCAGGCCGGTGACGTGATCATCCAGATCGACGACGCGGTGATCGCCTCATTCGAGGACCTGCAACTGCAGATCGGCGGGCACCTGCCTGGGGATGAAGTCGAGATCACTTATGACCGGTTCGGTGAAATCGGCAAAGTGAAACTGCGGCTCGGGCGGCTGGAAGGCGAATGAGGGCGGCCGATCCGGCTTGGCATGACTCTCGTTGGAGGTCCGCGATCCGTCGTGGGCTGTTGAAATGGTTTGCCGCCAACGCCCGCGAGTTGCCGTGGCGATCCGACCCGACGCCTTATCACGTCTGGGTCAGCGAGATCATGCTGCAGCAGACCCAAGTCGCCACGGTGATCGACTACTTTCGGCGCTTCACCGCTGCCTATCCGACGATCGCCGATCTGGCCGCTGCGGATGAGCAGCAGTTGATGCGGTTGTGGGAAGGGTTGGGATACTATCGCCGAGCGCGCTCATTGCACGCCGCGGCCAAGTTGATCGTCGAACGGCACGACGGCCGATTCCCCGACGATTATGAAGCGGTGCTGGCGTTACCGGGAATCGGACGCTACACCGCCGGAGCGATCCTGTCGATTTCCGGCGATCAGCGGCTGCCGGTATTGGAAGGGAACACAGTAAGGGTCTTCAGCCGTTGGGGAGGTTTCCGCGGCGACGTCGCCACCACCGCCGCCAAGGCGACGCTGTGGGAGATCGCGACCGCGATGCTGCCGCAGCGTGGAGCGGGCAGGTTCAACCAAGCCGCGATGGAGTTGGGCGCGTTGGTCTGCAAACCGAAAGCCCCGTCCTGCGATCGTTGTCCCGTAAGTGCTTTTTGCCACGCCCACCGGCTCGGGTTGGAAGACGAGATTCCGGGCCGGGTGACGCGGATCACCTACAGCTCGAGAATCGAGTTCGGTTTCGTCGTACCGATCATCGGGCAGGACCGCTACCTCGTCTGCCGAGTCCCGACGGGCGAGCGGTGGGCCGGGTTGTGGGATTTTCCTCGCTGGACCGCGGGAGACACTGATTCGTCCGCGATCGCCGCGGAGCGGTTATCCGAGCAACTCGGCAGCGAAGTCCGTCCTGTATCGGCGTTGACGACGATCCGGCACGCCGTCACGCGGTATCGAATCACTCTGGAGGTACACCGCGCCGCCGCGATCGCGGCCGATTCGGTGAAACTGCCCGCGGACAACTATCGGTTGCTCAGCCGCGATCAACTCGGCGAGCTGCCGCTGAGCGTCACCGGGCGGAAGATCGCTCGGCTGCTGGACGAAACTTCGGCAGGCGAGACCTGATCAATCGGCGATCGCGTCGACGTGGTACTGCATCAGGACCACGCTTAACGACCGGCCAAACTTTTCGCCGACGTCACGGAGAAACCCGACCCGTTCAAAGCCGAACGATTCGTGCAACCGCAGGCTGGCCGAGTTGGTCGATTCGATCCGCGAAATGACGGTTCTCAGGTTGCGTTCAGGGCAACTGTCCAACAACGACCTGACCAACATCCGACCGACGCCGCGGCCGCGATACGGCTGATCGACCCAGACCGATAGGTCGGCGGTTCGGTCGTAACCTTCGTAGGTCGAGTGGGGTGAAAAGGTAGCCCAACCGGCGATTCCTCGGCTCGCCGGCTGGTCGGCGCCGGGTTCGCCGTCACCGAATTCGGCTTCGGCGACGATCGCCTGGTAGCGGCCCGAACCATGCATGTGCCACCACTTCGCCGCGGCTGCGGCATCGAGTGGAACGAGTCGGAAGACATTCACGCCGCCGACGATTTCGCCGTTCAAAATCGCGATAACCGAGTCGAGATCCTCGACCACCAGAGGGCGAGTTTGCATCACTTTCGTTCCGACGTTACGCTCGCTGCGGCGAGGGGTTGGTATCGAGCGGTCTTTGCTGATGGGACATCGCCGAGCATGCTATACTAGTCGCGATCCGAAAGGGGCCTGCCCCTCTCCGAACACGCCGCTTTTAAGCATTTTTTGCGTACCCACCAAAATACCCACCAAGTACCCACCGAAAGGTCAGACCGCTTTTCTGACCGCACTTAGCAACGTTTTCCGATCGACACCGTAGAGGATATATCTCAATGAAAATGAAGTGTTTGATGACTTATTTTGGACTTCCGAATCTGATTGCCGCTTGCCTGATCGTCGCCGGTTCCGCCTCGGTCGCCGTTTCGGCCGAGACGGTCAAACTCGGCGACCCGTCATTGACCGCAGGGATCTCCGGTGAAGGCCCGCTGTCGCTGGCTGAGATCCGCAAGTGGATCGCCGACCCGGCCAATCATCTGCCGCTGGAGATCGAGCTACCCAAGGGGCTCGACGCCGGTGTCGCCAACGTATTCATTCCCGAGAACAATCCGCTGACTCGAGCCAAGATCGAGCTCGGACGTCAACTCTATTTCGATAAACGATTGTCGTCAGACTCGACGATCAGTTGTGCTTCCTGCCATGACCCGGCACACGCCTACGCCTTCCCCTCGCAGTTCGGGATCGGCGTCGAGGACCAGGAAGGTGGCCGGAACTCACCAGTCGCCTACAACCGCTTGCTCAGCCGCGAACAGTTTTGGGATGGCCGAGCCGCGACGCTGGAGGATCAAGCGATCGGCCCGATCGCGAACCCGATCGAGATGGGCAGCGATCACGAAGCCTGCGTCGCCTGCCTGGCCGGGATCCCCGGATACAAGCTGCAATTCGAAGCGATTTTTGAGGATGGCATCACCATCCAAAACGTCGGCAAGGCGTTGGCCTCGTTCGAGCGGACGCTGGTGACCGGTCCGACCCCGCACGATTACGAAAACGACCTGCGGAACTTCAAGAAGCTGTTTGCGCTGGACCTGGAAGACCTCGATGCCCTTCAGGAGGACGATCCAGAACTGTACGAAAGCTATGTCGAATTGACACAGGCGGTCGAGCAGAACCCGATGAGCGAATCGGCTCGCCGCGGGATGACCTTGTTCGCCGATAAGGCCAACTGCACCGCCTGTCACGTCGGCGCCAATTTTACTGACGAACAGTACCACAATCTCGGTGTCGGTATGACCGCTGACGAGCCCGACCTAGGCCGCTTCGAAGTGACCCAGGACGAAAAAGACAAGGGAGCTTTCAAGACCCCGACGTTGCGGAACGTTGCTCTATCGGCACCCTACATGCATGACGGCAGCCAGAAAACGCTCGAAGAAGTGATGCACTGGTACAACATCGGCGGCCACAAGAATCGCTGGTTGAGCGACAAAATGAAGCCGCTGAACCTGACGGACCAGGAGCTGAAGGATGTGGTCGCTTACATGGTCGAAGGGCTGACGGGAACTTTCCCGAAGGTCGAGACCGGACGGTTGCCACAGTAACGCGAACACGCCGACGGATAACGGACCGCCTCCGGCCAACCGGAGGCGGTCCTTGCATCGGTCAGGCGGATTGGACGACGCGGTAAAGAGTCGACCGCAGCCATCGCGCCGCCGCGCCAGCGTCACTCGGCGTATCGCTTTTGCAGCGACTGGACTTCGAGCGAACCCGCTTTGAGCGCAGCCATCGCTTGGCAAGCCGCCTCGGCGGCCGATAGCGTCGTGATGCAAGGCACTCCGGCTTGCACCGCCGCGGCGCGAATTTTTCCTTCGTCGGTCCGGGCCCCTTTACCGCTGGGAGTATTCAGGATCAGTTGAACCTCGCCATTCTTGAGGTAGTCGAGCAGGTTCGGATTTCCCTCGGCGATCTTTTTGATCCTTGTGACGGCGATCCCGGCTTCTTCGATCCTGGCCGCGGTACCCGAGGTAGCCAAGATGTTGAATCCCAGTTCTTGGATCGACTTGGCCAACGCCGGGACTTCGTCTTTGTGGCGTGACGACAGACTGATGAAGACGTTACCCGATTCGGGCAACAGCGTCCCGGCGGCGATCTGGCTTTTCGCGAACGCGAGGGCGAAGGTCTTGCTAACGCCCATCACCTCGCCGGTACTCCGCATTTCTGGACCGAGGACGATATCGACACCGGCGAACTTGCGGAACGGGAAGACGCTCTCTTTGACCGAAACGTGTTTGGGTACCGGTTCCTCGTGAACACCGAGTTCGTCGAGCGTTTTGCCGGCCATCAGTTTGGTCGCCAACTTTGCGATCGGAACGCCGGTCGCTTTGGCCACGAACGGCACGGTCCGACTGGCTCGCGGATTGACCTCCAACACGTACAACGTCGGCACACCGTCTTCTTCTTTGACGGCGAACTGGATGTTCATCAGGCCAACGACCGAAAGTCGCTTGGCCAACTTGGCGGTCGCCTCGCGAATCTCGGTCAAGATTTCGGGGGAAAGCGTAAACGGCGGGATCGCACAGGCCGAATCGCCGGAGTGTACACCGGCTTCTTCGATATGCTCCATGATCCCCATCACGACGCAGCGGGTGCCGTCGGCCAGCGCGTCGACATCGACCTCGATCGCATCTTCGAGAAACCGGTCGATCAGCACCGGTTGGCCATCGGCCGCGATGAAGGCTTCGGCGACGTAACGATCGAACTGGGTCTGGTCGTAACAGATCTCCATCGCCCGGCCGCCGAGGACGAAACTCGGCCTGACCAGTGACGGGAAACCGATCCGCTTGACCTCGAGACGGGCTTCGGACATGTTCCGAGCGATCCCGCTGGGCGGTTGTTTCAGGCCGAGTTCGTCGATCAGCTTTTGGAACCGTTCGCGGTCTTCGGCCGCTTCGATCGTATCGACACTCGTGCCGATGATCGGCACACCGGCCTCTTGCAAGCCGCGGGCGAGGTTCAGCGGGGTTTGGCCACCGAATTGGACGATCACACCGGCTGGCCGGATTTCGTCGCAAATGTTCAGCACATCTTCGATCGTCAGCGGCTCGAAGAACAGCATATCGCTGGTGTCGTAATCGGTACTGACCGTCTCGGGATTGCTGTTGATCATCACGCTTTCATAGCCGAGCTCGCGGAGAGCGAAACTGGCGTGGCAGCAGCAATAATCGAACTCGATCCCCTGGCCGATCCGGTTCGGACCGCCGCCGAGGATGATCATCCGCTGACGGTCGCCGGCCGGCGGCAATTCGTCTTCGGCCTCGTAGGTGCTGTAGTAGTAGGGCGTCTGGGCTTCGAACTCCGCGGCGCAGGTATCGACACTCTTGTAGACCGGTTTGACCCCCAACTCGAGTCGTCGCGCCCGGACTTTGGTATCGATGCTGTCGATCAGCTTGGCAATCTGGCGATCGGAGAACCCACAACGCTTGGCTCGCAAGAAATCGGCGGTCGTCCAATCGGCCAACGACCCGGTCGAGATAATCCGCTGTTCCTCCTCGACGATCTGCTTCAGGTTATCGAGGAACCAGTGATCGATGAACGTCAGATCATAGATCTGGTCGACTGACAATCCGGCCTTGAGGGCATAGCGGAGATAAAAGATCCGCTCGGCCCGCGGCGTACTGAGCCGTGCCAGGATCTCGTCTTCATCGGGTTGTTGGTCGGTACCCCAGAGGTCGCGACTATCGCAGCCGAGCCCGAACGCGCCGACCTCGAGTCCCCGCAGCGCTTTTTGCAGCGATTCTTTGAATGTCCGGCCGATCGCCATCGTCTCGCCGACACTCTTCATCTGCGTCATCAGCGTCGAGTCGGCTTCGGGAAACTTCTCAAAGGCGAACCGCGGGATTTTGGTCACGACGTAATCGATCGTCGGTTCGAAACAGGCTTTCGTCTTTTGGGTGATGTCGTTGGGCAATTCCCACAACCGATAACCGACGGCCAACTTGGCGGCGATTTTGGCGATCGGAAAGCCGGTCGCCTTGCTCGCCAAAGCGCTGCTCCGCGAAACCCGCGGATTCATCTCGATGACGATCATCCGGCCGGATTTGGGATCGACCGCGAATTGGATATTCGAACCGCCGGTCTCGACACCGATCTCGCGAATCACGGCCAACGAGGCGTCCCGCATCCGCTGGTATTCTTTATCGGTCAGGGTCTGAGCCGGGGCGACGGTGATCGAATCGCCGGTATGGACCCCCATCGGATCAAAGTTTTCGATGCTACAGATGATCACGACGTTGTCATCTTTGTCGCGCATCACCTCCATCTCATATTCTTTCCAACCGATGATCGATTCCTCGATCAAGACCTCGTTGATCGGGCTTTGGTCGAGCCCGTTCTGGACGAGTGCGTCGAAATCGGCCTTGTTGTAAGCGATCGCCGAACCGCTGCCGCCGAGTGTGAAGCTCGGCCGCACCACCGCCGGCAGACCGACGACTTTCAACGCGTCGCGGGCTTCCTGCAGCGTACTGACGGTCTCGCCGATACAGACGTCCAGTCCGATCTTTTCCATCGCCGCCTTGAACTGGTCGCGTTCTTCGGCCTTGGCGATCACGGCGGAATCGGCGCCGATCATCTCGACGCCGTACTTCTGCAACACCCCGTTGGCTTCGAGATCCATCGCCAGGTTGAGCCCGGTCTGGCCACCGAGCGTCGGCAACAGTGCATCGGGCCGCTCGGCGATGATCACTTTTTCGATCATCTGCCAGGTCAACGGCTCGATGTAGGTCGCGTCAGCGGTATCGGGGTCGGTCATGATCGTGGCCGGATTGCTGTTGACCAGCACGACCTCATAACCCTCCTCGCGTAACGCTTTGCAGGCCTGCGTGCCCGAATAATCGAACTCACAGGCTTGACCGATCACGATCGGCCCGCTGCCGATCAACAGAATTTTTTTGATGTCCTCGCGACGGGGCACGACAGATTTCCGGCGATTGAGTGTGGGGAACAGACTGGCAAATTAGCGACGAAGATACCACAAGCGCCGGCGACCGCGTAGGCGGCTGTTACGACGATCAATCGTCACCCCTCGACGGCCGCCAACTGTCGCTGCCAGTGGGCGACCTGCTCGGCGACCCGCTCGGGCGATGTGCTCCCTTCGCTGCGGAATGCCGCCACCGCGTTGGCGGCACCGAGTACGTTGCGGACACCCTCGTCGAGTTCGGGGGCGTGCCGCTGAAATGTCTCTAGCGGAAGTTCGGCCAGCGGCAAACCCGCCTGCATCGCCTCGCCGACGATCGCGCCGACCAGGTGATGCGCCCGACGTTGCGGCATTCCCATGGCAATCAGATGCTCCATCAACGTCGTGGCATCGAGGTAGCCGAGTTCCAACCGCGCCGCGATCGCCTCTCGCCGCAGTTCGGCATCGGCAACCATCGGCGCGGCGAGTTCGAGCGCAGCCTCGACGGTATCGAACGAATCGAACAGTGGCGGTTTGTCCTCTTGAAGATCCCGGTTGTAGGCCAGCGGCAGGTTCTTGACCAATAGCATCAAGGTCTGCAGGTTGCCCATCACCCGAGCCGACTTGCCACGCGTCAGCTCGAGTACATCGGGATTGACCTTTTGCGGCATGATACTGCTGCCGGTGCAAAAGGCGTGAGGCAGCTTGAG
>SKZY01000244.1 GCA_007127095.1 Planctomycetaceae bacterium | reverse complement strand
GTACCGACGTCGCAGATGATCCACCGTGGCGTCGGCAATCGCGCCGACCGCATCACTTCGACCACGCTGTCGTGGTGACGACCGGTGACAAAGACGATGTCCAACTTTCCTTGGCGAGCCAATCGCCGGAGTATCTCCAGCGATTCGGACTGGCTGGCGGCGTTGCCATCTGCATCACCGGTTGCTGTCTCGACAGACGGTTCAGGTCGCTCCGGCGTTGAGCCGGGCGGCAGCGGGATTAAGGTTCCGTCGAGGTCGGTTGCCAACACCGGGGTCGGCGGGCCATCGTGATGCTTCATCCTAAAACTCCTAGTGGTGCCGATCGGCGTTCCGCGACCGGGCCTCCGGCGTAGCGGGGCGTTCCCGGCGCCGGACAAGAATCGAAATCGTGAAATCGAATCTCAACGACCGCCCCTTGATCGTCGGCGAAGTACTGTTTGATTGTTTCCCTGACCACCGCGTGCTCGGCGGGGCGCCGTTCAACGTCGCTTGGAACCTTCGCGGGATGGGGTTCGACCCGTTAGTGATCACCGCGGTTGGCGACGACGAACCCGGGGCCGAGGTTCGTTCGGCGATGTCAGGCTGGGGGATGGACGAGTCAGGTTTGCAGGTTTTGCCCGATTTCGCCACCGGACGGGTCGATATTACCGTCGAGAACGGCGAGCCGAGCTACCGGTTCTGGGACGACGTGGCATTCGATCACATCGCCCCGCCGCCGGCGACAGTACTCTCCGGCTCCGAATCAAGCGGAAACCGATTCGGCCTGATCTACCATGGCAGTTTGGCGCTGCGCGGCGAGGTTTCGCGACGGACGATCGAACGGCTGCGCGGCGAAATCGATTGTCCGGTCTTCATCGATATCAACATCCGCCGGCCACATTTCGAACTAGGCTGGATCGAGCCGCTATTGCAAGGGGCTGAACACGTCAAGTTGAACCTCGATGAACTCAACACACTCGGTGAGCAAACGGCGTCGGAAACTAGCGAATCAGCACGTTCGGATCGCCAGGCCCGCTGGGAACACCGACGGCGACTCGCCAACGGCCTGCGGGACCGTTACGGGATCGGCAATCTCTGGCTGACGGCCGGCGAAGACGGCGCGGCCTGGATTGGCGGCGACAACCAATTCGAGTCCGTCACCGCCTCACGCGTCGAGCCGATGGTAGACTCCGTCGGGGCCGGTGATGCGTTCGCGGCGATCATCTGCCGTGGGATTTTGCGTCAATTGCCACCTCAGGAATCGTTGCTGGCGGCCTCACGATTCGCGGCACGGGTCTGCCGCCTCCGCGGCGCGACCACCACCGATCCTCATTTTTATGCCCTCCAGGATTTGACATGAACGACAAAGACCCGGAACGCCCTCCGCTAAAAATCGTCCTGCTCAGTCTCCATGGCCTGATCCGAGGCCACGAACCCGAACTCGGCTATGACGCCGATACCGGTGGCCAAATCAAGTATGTCTTGGAGTTGGCTCGAGAGCTCGGCACCCGCGACGACGTCGGCCGCGTCGAACTGATCACGCGACAAGTGATCGACGACAAAGTCGGGTCCGACTACGCCCAAGTCGAAGAAGTGATCGGCCCCAAAGCGAAGATCATCCGCCTCCCGTTCGGTCCCAAACGCTACCTGCGGAAGGAGTTGCTCTGGCCTTATCTGGAGATTTTCGTCGATCAGTGCCTGATGCACTTCCGTCGTAACGGAATGCCCGACCTGATCCATGGACACTATGCCGACGCCGGTTACGCGGGCTCGCAACTGTCCCGCTTGCTTCACGTGCCGTATGTCTTTACCGGTCACTCGCTCGGCCGTGTCAAACGAGAACGGCTGATGGAACGCAACGAGAGCGACGCCAAGACGCTCGAACAGACCTACCACTTCGGGACCCGTAACGAAGCCGAAGAAATGGCGCTAGAAACGGCGTCGATGGTGATCACCAGCACCACGCAGGAGGTGCAGGAACAGTACGAGATGTACGAGCATTACCAGCCCGAGCGGATGGAGGTAATCCCGCCGGGCGTCGACCTGTCGCTGTTCTATCCCGACGATGCCGATGGCCCCGCACCGCGGATCGCCGGGCAACTCGAACCGTTCCTCCGTGACCCACAAAAGCCGATGATCCTGGCGGTCGCTCGTCCCGACGATCGCAAAAACTTCGAAACCTTGGTCCGGGTTTATGGCAATTCGAGGAAGCTGCGGGAAGCCGCCAACCTGGTCTTGGTAATGGGCCGCCGCGACGACATCCGTGATCTGCCGGCCAGCCAACGAAAGGTGCTCTCGGATATCCTCACCCTGATCGACGTCCATGACCTCTACGGCTCGGTCGCCTATCCCAAATCGCACTCCCCTGGCGATATCCCTGAACTCTATCGATGGGCGGCGAAACTCCGCGGCGTGTTCATCAATCCGGCGCTGACCGAACCGTTCGGCTTGACGTTGCTGGAAGCGGCGGCGAGCGGTTTGCCGATCGTCGCGACCCATGACGGCGGTCCCCAAGACATCATCGGGAACTGCCAAAACGGCTTGCTGGTCAACCCGCTCGACCAAGAAGCGATCGAGCACGCGCTGTTGCGAACCCTAACCGAACCCGAGCAGTGGGACACTTGGTCGCAGAACGGGATCACAGGTGTCCGCGAACATTACAGTTGGGAGACTCATGTCTCGCGTTACTTGCGTGACATCCACGAGATCGTCGATGAGGCGATGCCGACCATGCTGGCCGACGGTAAACGGCCGAAGCGATTGCCCGAGTTCGACCGGCTGATCATCAGTGACCTCGACAACACACTCGACGGTGACGACGAAGCGTTGCGGGAATTCATCGATATGCTGCACGATTCGGGCCGTCACATCGGCTTCGGGATCGCCACCGGACGTCGGCTCGATGACGTGCTCAGCTGGATCGAGGAACGCAACTTGCCACGCCCCGACGTGCTCGCCGCGGCCGTCGGCACCGAACTCTACTACGGCGATAAACTGACCCCCGACCAGGCATGGAAACGCGAGATTTCGGCTTACTGGAAACCCGAGGAAGTCCGGCAGGTGCTCGACCAGATCGACGGGCTGTCGCGGCAAGCCGACCATGAGCAGACCGAATTCAAGGTCAGCTACCAGATCGATCCCGCCGTCGCTCCCTCCGTTCAGAGGATCCGACGCCGGCTCCGCGAAGCCGGGTTGCGTGTCAAGGTCATTTACTCATTGGGAATGTTCCTCGACGTACTGCCGATCCGAGGTGGCAGCGAATTAGCGATCCGACACCTGGCCTATCGGTGGGGGTTCGCCGCCGAACAATTGCTCGTCGCTGGCGATTCAGGCAACGACGAAGGGATGCTGAAAGGACGTACGCTTGGGGTGGTTGTGGGGAATTACAGCCCGGAACTTGAGAAGCTGCGTAAAATGCCAAGGATTTACTTCGCCAAAGGCCACCATGCGCGGGGTATCCTGGAAGGAATCGATTACTACAACTTCCTGGGACACATAACGATCCCCAACGACACTGTGGAGTGAGTGCCGAAGTGCTACGCGGTCCCGATTTTCAAGTCACCGCCCCGGTCGGTTCGCCGGGTTATGACGCCCAGATCAGTCTCCGCCGGTTGCTGCCGAAGTTGCAGCAATTGTGGGAGACCGAACAGGTCGATGCGGATGTGATCGAATCGTTCGAGGAACGGTTGACGCGGCAGTGGCCGCGGCTGTTTCGGCTGCTCCGTAAACTCTACGGCGACCGCTACGATTTCTTCTATCACCTCGAACAGATCTTGATGACCTCCGCCCGCGGTTGGTTGCTGCGGGGAGACGAACTACGAAACGTCGACACCCATCGGGTCAATGACCCGAATTGGTTTCAGTCGCAAACGATGGTCGGCGGCGCGCTTTATGTCGATCTGTTCAGCGAGAATCTCGGCAAACTCCGCGATCATATCGGCTACTTCAAGAGCCTCGGGCTGACCTATCTGCACCTGATGCCACTGTTCGCCGTGCGCCCCGGTGACAGTGACGGCGGTTACGCGATCAGCAATTACCGCAGCGTCGATCCCCGACTCGGTACGCTCGACGATCTCCGCAATCTCGCCCATGACCTGCGGGAAGCGGGCATCGTGCTGGTACTCGACTTCGTCTTCAACCACACGGCCGACGATCACTACTGGGCGCGGCAGGCCTTGGCCGGCGATCCGGAGTACCAAGATTACTACTACATGTTTCCCGATCGTCAGATGCCCGACGCCTACGAGCGGACGTTGCGGGAGATCTTTCCGAGTGTCCGGCGGGGCAATTTCACCTGGCACGAATCGCTCGAACGCTGGATTTGGACGACTTTCAACAATTTCCAGTGGGACCTCAATTATTCCAACCCGGCAGTGTTCCAGGCGATGCTCGCTGAATTGCTGTTCATCGCCAATACCGGCGTCGATATCCTGCGGTTCGACGCGGTCGCCTTCATCTGGAAACGGCTCGGTACGAGCTGCGAAAACCTGCCCGAAGCCCATCAGCTGATCCAGGCATTTAACGCCGCCGCTCAACTGGCGGCCCCGGGCTTGCTGTTCAAAAGTGAAGCGATTGTTCACCCCGATGAAGTCGTTCAATACGTCAGCCCCGAAGAGTGCCAACTCTCTTACAACCCGACGCTGATGGCGCTCTGCTGGGAAACGTTGGCGACCCGCGACAACAAGTTGCTGGTTCGCTCATTGGCTTACCGGCACCGCCTGCCCGAAGGGACCGCCTGGATCAATTACCTCCGCTGCCACGATGACATCGGCTGGACTTTCGACGATGCCGATGCGGCGGCCGTCGGTATCAACGCCTACGACCATCGCCATTTTTTGAACCAGTTCTACACCGGCCAGTTTCCCGGGTCGTTCGCTCGCGGTGTCCCGTTCCAGCACAATCTGGAAACCGGTGACATGCGGATCAGCGGAACGATGGCTTCGCTGGCCGGTTTGGAAAAGGCGATCGATGAAGACGACGAACTCGGCAAAGAACTGTCGATTCGCCGGATCCTGTTGATGAACTCGTTGACGCTCAGCATCGGCGGCATCCCGCTGCTCTACCTGGGCGAAGAATGGGGGACGATCAACGATTATGACTTCGTCAAAGATCCCGCCAAAGCGGGCGATAGCCGTTGGGTCCATCGCCCCAAGATGCAGTGGGAATGGCTCGAGGAGACCCACGAAGACTCCGCGATCCGCCGGCGAATCTTCGCCTCGCTACAGAAGTTGATCGCGCTGCGGAAATCGCAACCGGCACTCGCCGGGATGAAGATGGATTTGGTCGCCACCGATTCGCCCAGCGTCTTAGGGTATCTCCGCCAGTCCGACGGCAATCGGCTGATCGTGTTGGCGAACTTCAGCGAGGCCGATCAGGAAGTCTCGTCGAATCGGCTCCGTACCGCCGGCCTAGGCCGCTTTTTCGAAGACCTGGTGACCGGTGACACCGTCGGCACCTCGCACCCGGTCCAGCTGGCTCCCTACCAATTCATGTGGCTGAAACGGATCTGACCGCCATCGACAGCGATCCGGTTCACTTTTCCGAGCGATTCTCGGCGGTCGCTTCGTCGGCAAAAAAGCGTTTCGCGGCGGGATGAAACCCGAGCCCCTGCCACTCAGTTGCCCGGTCCCGTGGGATCAAGCCATCGATCGGGGTCGGTGGTTGATAGACCGCTTCCAACGCGGCCATCACCAACCGATCGGGGGCCCGCAAGCGGCTGACCAGAAAAGCCGTCGTGCCGACGGTCGAGATTCCTGCTGGCGGCAGGCCGGCAGCGGGATAGTCGGCGGCGGCGATCGTCATCGGTCGCAACGTCGGATGCTGGACCGAGATCTCGATCGCGTTCCCCAGCGGCAGTAGTCGCCAGCCGCCCGACTCGGCCAGCATCGCTTCGACCAACCCGCTCCGTTTGCCGATGCAGATGATCGCGACCGCCGGAAGGCCGTCGTCGGCTCGGTTATCCGTTCGGTTGCCGACGGTGATCAAATCGGGCCAGGGGACGATCTTGCGGGGAGCCGACTCAGGCGGCAACCCGAGCGATTCGAGTACCATTTCAGTCGCCAGCCGAGACCCGCTCGATGACGGCCCGACCGCGATCTCATGCGACGCGATCTGATCGACGTGCTCGATCGGCGAATCGCGTCGGACCAAGATATGAACCGCTTCGAACAACAGCGGCGCGACGATGCAAAGTTCGTCGCTGCCGAGGGCACCGAACTGCATCGGCGCCAAATGGACGTCACCGGCAAGCACCGAATCGCGGTTTTCCAGCGAACCCGCCGTGGGAAAAACCTGGACGTCGACACCGAGGTTGGCGCCGATCCGTTGACCCAATTCGCGAGAAAAAGCGTCGTACATCCCACCGTCAAGCCCGCCAGCGATCCGGACGACCTTCGGGACGCGGGTCGCTCCGTATTGCCGCAGCGAAAAGGCTCCGGCCAACATCAGCGGCACGAGTATGAACAGGCCCAGCATCGCAGCTTGGAAACGGCGGTGTTCGGGTGACGGTTCGACGATCCGTCGCCCCGACAATGCCGCGACCAGAGGGACTTGCTTCAACCAATCACGCAGCCGGATATGCGGCGGCCGCGGTCGGGCCGCGATCGGCCGTTCGTCAAGAAACGCGTCGAGTTCGTCAGCCAACTCCGCCGCCGTCCGATAACGGTCCTCGGGCGACTTTTCCAAACATTTGGCGACGATCGTTTCCAGGTCTTCGGGCAGGTCGGCGATCAGCGACCGAATCGACGGTGCCGGTTGATGAATCACCTGCATCAGCGTTTGCATCACGCTCTCACCGCCGAACGGTGCCCGACCCGTCAAGGCGGCGAACAGCAAGGCACCGAGCGAGTAGACGTCGCTTTGAACACGAACCCGATCGCTGTATCCACTCGCCTGCTCGGGCGCCATGTAGCTGGGTGTCCCGATCGCCGTGCCGCTGCCGGTCACGCTGCTGTCGGTGTCGGTCTGTTTGGCCAACCCGAAATCGGTCACCCGAACCTCGTCGTCCGGCGTGATCAACACGTTGGCGGGTTTCAAATCGCGGTGCAGTACGCCGCGAAGGTGGGCGTGATGAATCGCCCGCGCGACGTCGCGGACATAGCGGGCGGCGAGACGCGGCGCCAACGGCGCCTGGTCGATCAGCTTGGCCAGGTCGATCCCAGGGACATACTCCATCGAAAAGTAGTAGTGTCCATCGAGATATCCCGATTGGTAGACCGAAACGATGTTGCGGTGTTCGAGCGCCGCGGCGGCTTGGGCTTCCATCACAAAGCGGCGGACCTCGGCCTCGGTCGCCAACATTCCCGACCGGATCATCTTGACCGCGACCTGCCGTCCCAACCCTTTTTGCTGGGCCAGATAAACCACCCCCATCCCGCCCCGACCGAGCACGTTTAGCAACGTGTAGTCGCCGAGGTCGTAGGGCAGGTTGGGACCACCCTGACGGCCACTGCCACGCGTCGTCGGCAACGTCGAATTTTTTGTCGGCCTACCACCGCCGGCAGACATATCGTGGTCGCGGTTGTCACCGTTGCCGACCGCCGCCGCACTGGCACCGGTCGGTTCCCACTGTACCGTTTCGTCGCTCGCGCCTGCCGCATCGGTCGATGGTTCGATCACTGCGACTTCCGCTCCGACGGAAGCGGGTGGAACGTCGCCCGATGATTCGTCGCTCGCCGCCGTGACGATCGCATCCAAGGAATCGGCTACCCGCATCAATTCGGCGAGTCGGCTTGCCAGTTCCGCCGGGTATTGGCCGAGAAATTCGTCGCGGCTGACGATCCGCCCCTCGTCGCAGGCCCGCAGGTAGGCGGCGAACGCCTCGTCCAACGGGTCACTCATGGCAGAAACTCCTCCCACTGATGCCCCAGATTGGACCGCAACTTGGCCAACCCCCGCTTGAGCAGGCCGGCGACGGCGGTGTCACTCTTACCCATCCGGTCGACGATCTCGGCCAGCGTTTGCCCCTCCAGGTAGCGCAATCGAACCGCCTCGGCCTGCGTCTCGGGCAATCCGTGAAGTGCTTCTAAAAGCTGTTCCGCGACCTCGGCGCGAACGATCCGACGGCTCGGACTCGACGTCCCCGCGGGCTGCTGAGCCAGCCAATCTCCGCCGCTCGACGTCCCCACTCCACCGGCGGCGACTTCGCGGTCGAGCGAACGTTTCTGCGTCGTGATATGCCGCGCCACCGCCGACGCGACATTGTTCTTCAGGATGTGACGTAACCACGAAGTGAACTCCGCCGGTGTCGAACCGCGGAAAGCCGCCCAATCACGCTGGGCCTCCAAAAAAGTCGTCTGCACCAGGTCGGCCGGGTCGATCCGTTGACGCATCCGCTGCGACAGATAACGGTGACCGAGCATCAACAAATAACCGCGATACTGCTCCAGCAAGCGGCCGAACTCTTCCCGATCGCCGCGTTTCGCAGCCATTACCTTCGCGGCGGTCGATTGTTCAACACTCACGGTTGTTCAAAACTCAGGACATTCGCAAACGGACAAAAAGAATGCGATACAAATCGGACCTGCCCCGAGAGTGCCTCGCTCAAATGTGATAAGCTGGTCTCCCGAGAGTCGTTTCCGTCATCATAGACGACTCACCCCGCCGGCGAACTCCCACCGAGTCAGATGACCCGAAAAGCCAACCGCGACCCCGTCTTCAACCAGTCGTTACCGGCCCTCCCGCCGCAGGAATCTTCGATGAAATTGCCCATGACACCCGCCGCCGCACTCGCCGCGGTGCCGCGGAGCCGATTCGCTGTCGCCACCTCGATCGGACCGCGGATTGTGATCGCCTCGCTGCTAGCGGTCGTGCTCTCGGGCTGCGGTCGAGGCCCCGCAGAGACGCCAGAGTCGCCGTCGACACCCTCCGCCAGTGAATCCACTGACCCGCAGGCTGCTGACGACGAGGCGATTTCGTTCGCCCCGCCAACGGCTGTTGTCGCCGATCCGGCGGCGCAGGTCGGGCCTCCCGGGACGATCGAGCTTCCGGCCGATTTCGACCCTACCAAAATCGTCTCGCCAACCGCCAGCGGCGGCGCCGTGGTCGACCCGATCCGCAACGGTCGTGGATTCGAATTGCCCCCCAGCGATGACGCTTCACCCGATGATTCGTCAAGTCTGACCAAGGGCCAACCGGGTTCGGCGAAACTGACTTCGATGCCGGCTCCCGGCGATACCGCGGCCGGCCCAGGAGTCGCAGCTGACAGCGGCGACGAATCGAGTGATGTCCAACTCACCACCGCGACCTGGGAAGAGATCTCGGCGACGGTTTCGAAAACCGGCCAAATCACCGTCGTCGATGTCTGGTCACTCGCTTGCGAACCCTGCCTGAAAGAGTTCCCCGGATTGGTCAAGCTCGATCGTGAACTCGGCGATCAAATCGCCTGTTTCGCGGTCGACGCCGACTTCGACGGACGACGAACCAAGCCGGCCGAAAGTTACCGTCCGCGGGTCGAGGCGTTCTTGAAGTCGGTCGATGCCGAGTTTCCAAATTACCTTAGTTCGACAGCGAGTGACGAACTGTTTGCAGCGATCGGGATCGATTCGATTCCAGCGGTGTTGATCTACGATGCTTCGGGGAAACTGATTCGCAAGTTCAGTGACGTCGGCGACGACGCCGGCTTCACCTATCACGACAACATCGTCCCGTTCGTCAAAAAGTTGCTCGAGAACTAGCTCCCGCCCTCGACTGATACCTACCGACACTTCGCGCCAAAAAGTCACTCGTTTCTCATGTCCCGCATCGACACCCAGCCCGCCACTTCATCTCAACCGTCCGACGCCGTGACCGCTGCGGTCTTCGCCAAATTGGCCGAATTGCACGACGATCCGGCTGCGATGATCGAATCGACGATCGAACACTACCGCGGCGAAGGGAAGCCGTTGGAGCTGTTCGAAGCGTTGAAGATGCGGATCCGAAATCGCCTCGGGATGCCGTTGATCGCTCCCGAGGACGAGCCGCGACAAACCGACGCCGTCGACCGCCAACTCGAAGCCGGCCTGCTCGATGCCTGCGGCGAAACCGGCGAAATGCTGCTGCGACAAGGACGCATTCGCGAAGGCTGGATGTACCTGCGACCGACCGGCGATCACGCCCGAGCGGCCCGTTTGTTGCAAGAAATCGAGCCCGATGATGACAACGCCGAAGACCTGATCGCGGTACTGCTGCACGAGGGCGTCGATATCGCCCGCGGCTATCAGATGCTGATCGATCGCAACGGTACCTGCAACAGCATCACGACCTGGGACCAAGCGATTACCGGGCGGAGCAAAGCCGACCGCGTCGCCGCGGCTGAAGTCTTGCTGAACCATTTTTATGCTGAACTGAGCGAATCGGTCCGCGGCGATATCGCCCGCAATGAGGCTCCCGCCGCAGCTGACGAATCGCTCGGCGAGATGCTTGCCAAACGCAAGTGGATCCTCGCCGACGGCGGATACCACCTCGACACCACTCACCTCTCCGCAGTGATCCGGATCGCCCGCGTGCTCGACGCACCCGAATTGCTCCAAAAAGCGTGGGAATTGACCCAGTACGGCAAACGACTGCATCACCAATTCCAGTACCCCGGCGAAGAGCCGTTCGTCGATTTCTATCCCGCTCATTCCACCTACTATTCCGTGCTGCTCGGACGCGATGTCGATGCCGGCCTGGCGGTGTTTCAACGGAAGATGGAAGCCTGCGATCCCGAACAACACGGGACCGGGCCGATGGAGGTTTATACCGAGTTGCTCGATCGCTGCGGCCGCAGCGCCGAAGCGATCGATGTGGCGCTGAAGATGGCTCCCGATGAAGTCCCCGCCCCACGGATGGTTCCGCCTCTGCTGGAAATGGCAGCCAAGTGTGGGCACTACGAGCCGATCTTGCAGTACTGCATCCGCAAAAATGATCTGCTGGGGTACGCCGCCACGACCGTCGCGGCCAACGCCTATCAGCAAGCCTCGACTTGACCCCCGACGATGATCTCCAGCCCCCACCAGGCGATCACGGCAGTCGCCGATCGACTCAGTCCGGTTGGTTGCGAGACGATCGAACCGGCGCTCGGACGGGTACTCGCCGCGGCGATTACCGCCGACCGCGATAGCCCCGCCGCCGATGTTTCGGCGATGGATGGCTACGCCGTACGGATCGACGATCTTCGCAGCGGCGGCGAAACGCCGGTCGCCGGCGAGGTCCAACCCGGCCAATCACCCTCCCCGCTGCCGCCGCGGGCGTCGCTGCGAATCTTTACCGGGGCCGTGATCCCCCCGGGTACCGAGGTCGTCGTCCGTCGCGAGGATACGGTCGAATCGCCGACCGTCGTCCGCTGGACCGCAGCCGCCGAACGACTCGCCGCCGGTGCCAACATCCGCCGCCAAGGCGAAAACGGGCGTGCCGGGTCGCTGGTGATCGCTCCCGGTACCGAATTGACAGCAGCCTCGATCGCCGCCGCGGCCAATTTCGGGATTGCTCAAGTCGCCACCTATCGACAGGTCGCGGTGTCGGTCGTCGTCACCGGCAATGAATTGCTGGCCGTCAGCGATACCCCCGCCCCGTGGCAGCTCCGCGATAGCAACGGTCCGACCGTTACCGCCATGCTGGCAGGCTATCCCTGGCTGCGGGTGTCGGGGCAAGTCCGCTGCACCGACGATGCGACCGCGATGCAAACGATGCTCCAGATCGCCCTGGCCGAAAGTGATGCGGTGATCATCACCGGTGGCGTTTCCAAGGGCGATTACGACCTTGTCCCCGCCGTGATCGAAGCGGTCGGCGGCGAAATCGTCTTTCACCGCCTGGCGATCCGTCCTGGCCACCCCGTGCTGGCTGCCGTCACCGCCGCTGGCAAACTGATTTTGGGACTCCCGGGAAATCCGGTCAGCACCGCCTGCTGCTTGCGGCGGATCGGCCTGCCGCTGCTGACCCGGCTCAGCGGCCGTACCGACTGGCGAGCCGATCCGGCGCCGGTGACCGTCGCCGACGCCGACGATCGATCGCTGCCGATGCACTGGATGAGATTGGTACGGCGGACCGATCGCCGCGATCCGAACGGCTTTCCGATCGTCGAATCGGTCGCGTCCAAAGGCTCGGGCGACCTGGTCGCTCTGGGAACCAGTGACGGGTTTATCGAACAACCCCCCGACGAATCGGGCGCGGGGCCATGGGACTTTTATCGTTGGGCGATGGCTTAGGGAGCGAGCGGGAAATAAGTGTCTGGCACTTTTTCCCCGCGCGTTACTCGCTCACCCGAACCGGCCGTGCAACCGCCATTCAGCCGCGTCGGATGCAATCGCTTGGCGATAGATCCACAACCACCCTCCGCCGTCGACTTCGACCCGGTAGTAATCACGTTTTTGCCAGCCCCGGTCAAACCCGCGGGTTTCGATCCGTTCGGGGCCCCAACATCTCAGCACGCGATAGGCAGCCCCGCTCGGCGGTCGAGCGGCGGCGCGGCCGTCCGTCTGGCGGTCAGCCCGACCTGCGGGCTGAGTCCCGATGCGAATCCGTGTTGGCAATCCGTCGGCATCGATACGTTCGACCATCACCGCTGGCGGATGGTCGAACAATACCAAAGGACGCCGGAGCGGGTCACCGGGCAATGGCCCCGGTGACGGTTCGGCGACCGAACGTCTCGGCGACTTCAGCGGTTTGGATCGTGTGGTCGTCCCGCTCCGCCGACGGTTGCGCTGCCAAGGATGATCGCTGCTGCCGGCCAGCGGCCGCAATCGGTAAGCGGCTTCAGGACTCGGGTGATCGGTCAATGTTACCCCCAAGACCGCGTCGCCACCTAACCGGTTGGCGACGGTTTCGATCATCCGTGCCAACGCCCGGTCGTGACTCCTCGCCGAAACCGGCGAATCGTCAAACAACGTCGTTTGAACCGGTCTCAGTGGGCCAGCGAGTTCGACCATCACGGTGATTCGTTCGGCCAACGCCGTCAACTGGCGTCCCTCGAACGCCGCCACCATCAGCCGCTTCAGATGCTGGGCGTCGTCCGTCGGGGCGAACAAGCCGACTTCGATCCGCTGCGAAGGTTCGTTTTCGAGCAGGTCCAAGCGGCAAACGAGCCGCAACGCCCCTCGCACACGAGACGCCAAACGAGCGGCGACTTCATCGATCAACCGCTCGATCCGGTGTCGCAAAATATCGCTATCGGTCGTCGGATACTCCAACTCGCAAACCGCGACATCTTCCGGTTCGATGTGATGCATCGCCAGCGGCTCGGCGACCCGACCGAACATCTGGTCGATCCGACGGACCAACTCAGGCCCCAAACGAGCGACCAAGCCGCTACGCGGTAACCGGCGCAATTGGCCGACCGTTTCGATCCCCAATCGGCCCAACTGATAAGCGACATCATGAGTCAATCGCAATGAGACGACCGGCAATCGTTCGACCGTCGCGGCATGCTCGCCGGTCGCGACGATCACGATCGGGTCGCTGCCGAACCGGGCCAATCCCCAAGCGGCAGCCGACGTATCAGCGATCGCCAACCGCGCCGAACAACCGTGCCGCCGGAGGTATTGCCGGGTCGCTTCGATCACCACCGGCTCACCGCCAAACCAATCGCCGATCCCCGTGATGTCGACCAACAACGTCTCGGGACGACGAACTCGCAGACCCGCCCACGTACCGCTCGACGGCAGCGGCTCGATCGCCACCAACGGACTGATCTCGACCAGCAAGCCGTCGGCCAGTCGTTGTAGCGTCAAGCGGCTAGCCGAGCTTGTGTCGCTCGGCGGGTGGTCTGCTCCCGTCGACGACGGTCGGTCGGGATCCTGGGCAGGCCAATCAACCAGCCAAATCGCTAACCATCGCTGTTGCCGCAGCATGGAATCGCCCCCCCGGAACCGGACCACCGGTCAGATCACGGATCACCACCGCCGGGCCGTCGGCTGCGTCCCCTCGTCGGCCGGTCCCCCCCAGCATTCCCGGCCGGGGATCGATCTCGATCGTTCGACTGACACCGCTGACCCCACCCCGGCATTTCGCCAATTCGACCCGCAACCGACGCCCACCGTGGCCGGCCAACGGCGAAACGGTCCAGCGGATATCGGCAAAACTGGTTCGCAGCGACGCCGGCTTCGCGGTCGGCCTCACCGCGCGACCCGACGCGGGGACGTCGGCCGCCCGACCGAACGAAGTATGCGAAGTGGTCGAAGCGGTCGGACGAACCAACAACAGCATCGTTCCGCCGGTTTCGGCAGCCAACTGCAGACGGCGGGCGTCGGTCGGATCGAGCCAATCGCCGATCTCGGCAAAAACCGCCGCGGCCGCACCGCCACGAAGCGCCTGGTCGAGCGCCCAGACCAAATCGGCTCGCCTGTGCCCTCGCCCTTTCCGGAAAATCACCATCCGCTCGGCCGGGATCCCCAGGGCGATCGCCGCAGGCGGATAGAACGATTCACCAGAACCATTCCCGTCGACCGCCCAACCGTCGGCGACCACCAACGGCCGTCCGGCCGCAAGCCGATGCCGGATGATCTCGGCGGCCGCGATCATCGCCAACAGCGTCGCGCCGTGCCGGCGGCGGTCGCAAACCCATTCGACCATCGTTCCCGGGCGCAACCCGCCATGCGGCAACAAGCGATCGAGCCACTCGCCACCGGTCGAAAAGACATCCTGGTGAAGCTCGCCAGATTTCACGCCCCGCCCTTCGAACTGGCGTACCATCTGCCGCAAACGATCGATCCGGTCGCCCGTCCGCTCGGTTCCG
>SKZY01000458.1 GCA_007127095.1 Planctomycetaceae bacterium | reverse complement strand
GCTTGTTCGTCCAGCGAAGTGACGTCGAAGTCGTCGGGAAGCGACAACCCGTTCCGCTGATAGATGCCGACCAGGACGGCATACCGGGCGATTGATTCGGGCGAATCGTGCGGCCCGAGGTAGAAGTCGCGGCCGCCGATCGTGACGACCGCTTGACCGCTCAGGTGGTACCGACGTGAAGGGGCTTTCGCCTTTGGCCTTGCCATTGGTGGGGTCTCCCGTTGCGAACCCGACCGAGTTTTTCGGTACAGATTCGGGTTTCAAACGGGGCCGCACACCGAATGGGTGGTAAACGTTTTTGACGTTTCCGGCCGTAAAATACGGTACTTTTGCAAAGAGGCGACGGTCGGATTCGAACCGACGAATAATGGATTTGCAATCCATCGCCTTAGCCACTTGGCCACGTCGCCTGCTGATTGATAGAGGTTAGGAAAACTTTTCGGTTCGGTCAACTCGGGGTCGCCGACGGTTTCGAGTCGGCCGGGATGGTCGCCGCTGGGTTAGAAGAGGTATCGGCTTAGCGGTTGCACGTCTTGAGCCGGATATTCGTGAATTACGGCTCAACGGGTGTTGCCGCGGCGATCGACTTTTCGCCAGGCCGGGGCTGGGCAAGCGTTCGCGGAAGCCGGTATCGTTTGGGACTTCGGACGACTTCTGCCCACATCTCCTCCCACCCCACCCGTTGTCATGCCCGATCGTCTATGTCGCTGGGGTCTGCTCAGCACCGCCGCAATCAGTCGCAAAAACTGGAAATCGATCGCCTTATCGGCGGGCGGGACGATCACGGCCGTCGCCAGTCGTGGTCGAGCAAAGGCGGCGAGTTTCATCGCCGAATGTTCCGCCGAAGTACCATTCGACAAACCGCCGGCGGCGGTCGGTGATTATCAAGCGTTGTTGGATCGCGACGACGTCGATGCGGTTTACATCGCACTGCCGACGACCCTGCGAAAGGAATGGGTATTGAAAGCCGCGGCAGCCGGCAAGCATGTGTTGTGCGAAAAGCCGGTAGCCGCTTCGACTGCCGACGCGGCCGAGATGATTCAGGCCTGTCTCAAGCATGGCGTCCAGTTCATCGATGGGGTGATGTTCAGTCACAGTTCTCGCCTGGTCGCGCTCCGCGACGCGATCGGCAACAGCGACGGCTCAGCCGGAATCGGGCCTTTGCGACGGATTTCGTCACACTTTACCTTTCGCAGCGACGCGGACTTCCAACGTGACAACATCCGGGTCAACAGTGAACTCGAACCGCAGGGGTGCCTCGGCGATCTCGGCTGGTACACCCTGCGGATGATCTTGTGGGTGATGGAGTACCAGATGCCGACCGCGGTCAGCGGGCGGACTTTGCAAACGCTGCGGGGGCGGACGAGCCCGGCGGAAGTGCCCGGTGAGTTTTCTGGCGAGCTGTTTTTCGCCGGTGGCGTTTCGGCCCAGTTTTTCTGTTCGTTCCTGGTCGAAAACCAGCAATTGACGACGATCTCGGGTGAGCGTGGTTACATCACCTTGGACGACTTCGTACTGCCGTTTTACGACGCTGAGTTAGCCTGGCTGGAGAGTCGGCATGTGTTGGAGATCGACAATTGCCGCTGGAACATGCGACGTCACACCCGCCGAGACGCCGTGGTCGAGTATGCCAGCGGCGAGGCGAACGCCCAGGAGGTGAAGATGATCGAGGCGATGAATCGCTGTGTCCTCAGCGGGACGTTGGAACCGCATTGGCCCGAGATATCGCTGAAGACTCAGCGGGTGATGGATGCCTGTCGGCAGAGTGCCGACAACGGCGGCGTGTTGGTTGAGATCGACCGCGACTGAGCGTCTTCAGGACCGACACAATCGAGTTCACTTTTCTTCTGCCGGGCATCTCGACATGATTCAAGTCGCCTCGTTCGTATTTTTCACCAGCCTGGTCGGCCTCTTGACCTACTTGCTGACCCGCGGCAAGGAGACCGGCACGGCGGTCGGCTATTTCCTGGCAGGCCGCAGCTTGACCGCCGGTGTGGTCGCCGGGTCGTTGTTGTTGACCAACCTTTCGACCGAGCAACTCGTCGGGCTGAACGGATCCGCATTCGCCGACGGTTTGGCCGTGATGGCGTGGGAGGTGATCGCCGGGGTGTCACTGGTCATGTTGGCGATCTTTTTCCTGCCACGTTATTTGGCGAAGGGGATCACCACGGTACCGGAATTTTTGGCCGGCCGGTTTGACGACACGACGCGTGTGATCACCAACTTCATCTTCGTCATCGCTTATACGTTGCTATTGTTGCCGATCATTCTGTACACCGGTGCGACCGGCTTGATCGATGTGCTCGACCTGCAGGCGTTGACCGAACTGAAACGGACGACGTTGTTGTGGGGAGCGGTCTGGATGATCGGGACGCTCGGATCGATCTACGCGATCTTCGGCGGGCTGCGAACCGTCGCGGTGTCGGACACGCTAAACGGCTTTGGGTTGCTGTCCGGCGGCGTCTTAATCGCCTATCTGGCGTTGCAGAGAGTCGGCGATGGTGATGTCGTCGGCGGCCTGACGACGCTGCGTGATGCCCATCCGGAGAAGTTCCGGTCGCTCGGCGGGGCCGATTCGTCGGTCCCCTGGCCGACGTTGGCGACCGGAGTGCTGCTGTTGAACCTATTTTACTGGACCACGAACCAGCAAATCATCCAGCGGACCTTCGCCGCCAAGTCATTGGCTGAAGGTCAAAAAGGGGTTTTGTTGGCTGCCTGTTTCAAGATCATGGCCCCGTTGATTCTGGTCTTGCCAGGGATCATCGCGTTTCACCTCGACAGCCGCGGCGAATTATTCAACCCGCTTCAATTGGCCGATTTTCGCGAAGCGGTCGACGACGCCTATCAGCGAGAATTGGCGGTCAATCCGGACGCGATGGCGTCGGTATCGGAGCAGCAGTGGAAGGCGGACAAGCTGTTCGACACCAAAAAGGACAAAGGTTACGGCACACTGGTTAGCGCCGTGCTGCCGGTCTGGCTGACCGGTTTCTTCGCTGCCGCCGTCGTCGGTGCGATCCTCAGTTCGTTCAACTCGGTGCTCAACGCGGTCGTGACGTTGGTCAGTCTCGACGCGTATCGCCGCTACATCCGTCCCGAGGCGACCGAGCGCCAAACGGTCCGCGTGGGTCGGATTTTCGGCACCACGGTCGCGATCGCGGCGATGACGATCGCGCCGTTGTTGGCCGGCCAAGATAGTATTTTCGGCTACCTGCAAAAGATGAACGGGCTGTACGCGGCGCCGATATTTGCGGTGGTATTGGTCGGGATGTTCACCCGCCGCGTTCCGGCGGTGGCGGCTAACTTGGCCTTGCTGATCGGGGTGGCGACGATCGCGACGGTCTACTTTGCCCCACGATTCGCTGGACCGTTGGCCGCGATGCACGATTTCCACTTCATCGGGTTGGTCTTCGCCGGCCTGATCGCCTTGATGCTCGGCTGGGGCGTCGTGATGCCGCGCCCGATTCCCCCGACGACCACGCCTGCGGCGGAAGATATGGTTCCGATGGAGCCTTGGCCCTGGGTCGTGCCGGCCGGCGGCAGCTTGGTCGTGATCGTGGTCGCGATTTACGTCTGGTTCGCGTTCTAGGACGGCTCAGAGTTCGCTGGACGGGTCGAACCCGACTGCCGAGTCGAGGGTAAACTTCATCCGCCCGCTCTTGATGTCGTAGACGCCGGCGATGATGCCGATCTTGCGTTCGTTCAGCAAACGTTCGATCGTACCGCTGAGCGAACGGATGGTGTCGATCGATCGCAGGATATGTCGGTGAGCGATCTGGTCACAGAGTTGTTGTTGTTCTTCGTCAGGAAGCGTCGCAAAGACCCGTTTTTCCTCGGTGGTGATCGATTCTTGAATCGCCTCGACCAGGTAGTGGAAGTGTTCGCCCAGCGCCGCGTCGGCGGGTGAATCGGGGGCGCAGGCTTGTTTGACGACCGAGCGCATCACGGTCGATCCGGTATGCGCCATCACGACGACCAGTTTGGCACCCGATTCGAGGCAACCGAACTCGATGCTGGCCAACACCCGCGGCCCGACCATGACGTTGCCGGCGAGGCAGACATTGAGCACATCACCGAGCCCGAGGTCAAAGATCAGTTCGGTCGGCGTCCGTGAATCCATGCAACTCAGTACGACCGCCATCGGGTATTGGCCCTGGGCGGTCGCGTTGACCTGGCGGGCGAGATCGCGGGGCAACGGGTGTTGGTTGCGAAACCGTTCATTCCCCTCGCGGAGCACCCGGAGCACCTGGGTTGGGGTCAGCGATTGTTGGAGTTCACGGGTGGAGAGATCGACGAACCGAATGTCGTCGTGCATCTTATAAACCGAGCGGAATCCCCGTAGGCTGACCTCGACGCCACGGACCGGAGCGGTTTTGGCCTTATAATCGCGGATCAGCGAGAGGATATCGGGATCGATGTAATCGGTGCTGCGGGCATCGATCAGCGCATGCGCCCCGGCGGGGATCGCGTTGAGCGTTTTGTCGAGGGCCGCTCGGTTGAGGAAGCTGACTTGGTTGGCCAATTGCAAATGGTACAGATCGCCGCCGATATGTTTCTCGATGATCATCTGGACCGGGCGTTGGAAATTGCTGTAGAGGATGAACGCCAAACCGACGAACAGGCCGATCACGATGCCGATCAACAGGTCGGTCGCCACGATCGCGACGACGGTGATCGCGTAGGGTAGGAATTGATACCGGCCTTCGGACCAAATCTGTTTGATCATCGTCGGGCTGGCGAGCTTAAACCCGGTCACCATCAGAATCGCCGCCAAGCAGGAGAGCGGGATCAGATTCAGCAATTCCGGCAGGAAGATCACCGCCCCGGCGAGAAAGAAACCGTGAAAGATCGCCGACAATTTGCTCTGCGCGCCCGCCCCAATGTTGACCGAGCCGCGGACGATCACACTGGTGACCGGGATACCGCCGATCAGTCCGGACGTCATATTGCCGATCCCTTGGGCGAACAGTTCCCGACTCGGTGGCGATGTCCGTCGTTTGGTGTCGAGGTTATCGACCGCTTCGAGGTTCAGTAGCGTTTCGAGGGAGGCCACGATCGCGATCGTCAATCCGGCCAGGTAGACGTCCGGGTTGGACCACTGAGAGAAGTCGGGGAACGTCAACAACCCCACCAAGTCGCCCAGTTCCTCGGTCACCGGGACGCGGACCAAACGTTCCGCGCCAAGACGATGCTCCTCGCCGAGTTCGCGGAACCCGAGTTTCGCCATAATCCCGAAAATCACCACCACCAACGGTGCCGGGATGAGCGACTTTTTTAACCTCGGGAACTTGTCCCAAAAGACCAAGAAGGCGATCGAAGTGACCCCGATCGTCAGCGCCTCGTAACTCATCTGGCCGCTGAACAGCGACGAGATGTCATTGATAATATTCGGATGACTGGGCGTTAATTGCTGCAGCGCGGTGTCGGGATCAGTTTCGGCCGATTTTACCAATCCCAAAACATAAGGCGTCTGTTTGATGATCAGGATCACACCGATCGCCGTCAGCAACCCTTTGATCACACTGGAGGGGACGAAAGCGGCGATGAAGCCGGCTTTTGCCAATCCGAGTCCGGTCTGAATCGCCCCGCCGACCACAACGGCCAACAAGAAGGCATCGAAGGAGCCGAGTTCGGCAATCTGCATCGCGACGATCGCGGTCAGACCGGCGGCCGGACCCGAAACACTCGTGTGAGAACCGCTAAGCACACCGACGACCACACCACCGACGATACCGGCGAGTACGCCAGAGAACAGGGGCGCCCCCGACGCCAAGGCGATGCCGAGGCAGAGCGGCAAGGCGACCAAGAAAACGACGACACCAGCCACCAGGTCGCGGCCAAGCGAACGGGGCGAAATCATTTTTTCTGTACTCATCGTACCACAGACACCCCGAAAGAAAGGTCCGCCCCAATGTCCGATATTCCAGATCGCGCAGATTCGCGATGATGGTTACTGATGAGCACGGTGGTGGCCGAAAGTCTCGCGTCGGCCGGAAGCGAGCTTGCGACCGCACACGACTTGCGAAACATCGATCCTAGCAGTTGCCCACTGGCCGTGGAAAGCAAGAAAGCCCCATTTTGATCGAGTAAGGATCGATCGGAAAATAAAGTGTCAGGCACCTTTTGTGCGAAGACACGGCTTTTGTGCGAAACACCGGAAGGGCGAGTCCCTCGCGAAACGTGCCGGACACTTTTTTCCTGCACGTTCCTAAAGTGAGGGGTTATCGGTGGACAAGCAATGTCGGAACGTTGATCATAGGAGAAGAGTTTAGGTGGTCAGTCCTGTGAATGCCTCGCGGCAGCCGCCAAAGCTGCATCGCAGAAAACGCCAGGACTGCATCGCGGAAAATACCAGGGCTGCATCGAGTCTGTTGAACGATGCGAGTTCGACGTTCGGTCCGATAGCTGATTCGCTCGATAGTCAGCCTCGTTCGCCCAATAACCGGCTTTGTTGCTTTAGGAACTGATGATGCGATCGTCGATCTACCCGCGATTCATCTTCGTCACGTTATTCGCGTTGCCGCTCACGTTTGGTGATTCAGCGGCCAGAGCCGATCAGGACGACCATCGGCAACCCGATCCGAATCAGGCTGCGGAGTCGCAAACGCCGCCTCGGTTCCGGCTGGCTGAAACGCGCACGTTGGGACAGGCGTTGGACGAACTCGGTAGCGAAATCGGGATCGAGTTCCGTCAACCGGGCGACCCGACGATGGCGATCACCCCGGTCGATAAACCACTGACCTTTTGGCCGGCGCTCGACCATGTCCTCGATGAAGCCGACCTCGATATCGATCGCTATGGGGGCGACCGGCAATCATTGCAGTTGCGGCCTCGGCGACCGGGCCGACCGAGTCGAGTCGACTCGGCGACGTACACCGGGCCTTATCGACTGGAACCGACCGTCGTTACCAGTCGCAGGGTATTCCGCACCGAGGCGCTCAACGGGCTGGGTATCGAAATCGAGTTGGGCTGGCTTCCTGGCGTGACACCGATCGGCGTAACCCTGCCGTTGGATCGCTTGGTCGCGAAGCTGGATGATGGGCAAACGATCCGTGCGAGCGGTGCCGGGAATGTCGATGTAGCGACCGGGCGGGAGATTCCGACCGCTCGTTTCCAACTACCGCTGCAACTTCCCGTTGGGCAACCGCAAAGAATCGTGACCCTTGCGGGAGAGATCCGGTCGCTGTTACCCGGCCCTCCCCATCGATTCGAATTTTCATTGAATGAGATCGGTGAGGTGCAAACGCGCCAAGCGGCGACGGTCGTCTTGGAGGATGTACGAAAGAACGGCGAGCTCCATGAGCTGCGGTTGGCGGTCGACTTCGAGTCTCCCGGTGCGGCGATGGAGAGTCACCGTGGTTTCTTGCTCGACAATCAAGCGGTCGTCGTGTTTGCAGATGGCAGCCGGACGGAGCCGCTCGGCTACGAACTGTATCGCCAGTCGGAAACCGGAATCGGCATCGGCTATCTGTTCGCGATCGGCCCCACGGCGGAAGAGGCTCGGTTAGTCTATGAGACGCCGACATCGATCGTCAGCGACGAAACCGAGTTTTTAATCCGCGATATCGGCCTTCCGTAGAACGTGACGGGACCCGCCACGTCGGTCCGGCACGTTCGGCTTTCATCCCGCCCCGAACCCTGAGTCAAGTCATGACAAACCGATCCCAACCGAGTCTCAATCGCCGTCGATTCCTCGCCGCCGGAGCCACAGTCGCGGCCCCGTTGTTCATCCCGAGTCGCGCCTTCGGAGCCAACGACCGCGTCATCACCGCTCACATCGGAGTCGGTGGTCAGGGGACCGGCAATTTGATGCGGTACGGTTCGCAAGCGGCAGTCGCTTGTGATGTCGATTCGAAACGATTGGCGGCAGCCGTCGGCAAGTTTCGTGACAAGACCGGCCGCGAACTCGAAACGGCCTCCGATTTCCGTCGTCTGCTCGACCGCCAGGATATCGATGCGGTGGTCATCAGCACGCCGGATCATTGGCATGCCATTCCGGCGATCGAAGCCTGTCGGGCTGGCAAGGATGTTTATTGCGAGAAGCCGTTGACCCTGACGATCGACGAGGGCAAGGCGATGGTATCGGCGGCGCGGGAGCACCAGCGGGTCGTGCAAACCGGTTCCCAGCAGCGATCGAGCGCTAATTTTCGGCTCGCCTGTCAACTCGTTCGTTCGGGGCGGATCGGCAAGCTGAAGGAGGTACACGTCGGTATCGCGGGATCGAATCACCCCTTCACGAAGCGGTCGCCGGTCGCCGATTCGCAACCACCGTCGCAGCTCGATTACGACTTCTGGCTCGGCCCGGCCCCGGAGCGGCCTTACAACGTCGACCGCGTCCATTACAACTTCCGGTTTTTCTGGGATTACTCGGGCGGTCAGATGACGAATTGGGGTGCCCATCACATCGACATCGCTCATTGGGGGATGGGGATGGACGAGTCGGGACCGTTGAGCGTCGAGGGGTCTGGCGAGTTTCATCCGCAAGGTTGGATCGACGTCTCGCTCGCTTGCCGGTTGACCTATCGCTATCCGAACGATGTGACAATGATCGTCGGCCAAGGTCAACGAGATATCGTCGGCGGGACACGGTTCATCGGCAGCGACGGCGAGATCTATGTCAACCGTGGGAAACTCGAGTCAAAGCCTGACTCGATCGTGATCGATGCCGAGAAACCGGGTGGTACCGACGGTTTGGAATCGTTGTATGTCAGCGGCAATCATCATCAAAACTTTCTTGATTGTGTCGCGTCACGGGAACTGCCGATCTGTGACGTGGCGATCGGTCACCGGTCGGCAACCGCTTGCCACCTGGGCAACATCGCGCTGCGGACCGGGCGTCCGATCCGCTGGGACGCGGCTGCCGAACGGATCGTCGATGATGCCGAGGCCGCGGCGATGCAGCACCGCGCACCTCGAAAGCCTTGGTCGCTGGCATGATGCGAGTCGACGCATAACGGGGCGTTTCAGCTCGATCAGGCGAAATCTCGGCTACCATGACCATTGAGAACCTAGACCGTATTTTCTCGCCCCGCAGTGTGGCGATCATCGGGGCCAGCCAGCGGCCCGGTTCGGTAGGCAGAACCGTCCTGGACAACTTGCTTGGCGGTGGGTTCGCCGGTGAGGTTTATCCTGTCAACCCGCGGCATGAGGTGATCGCTCATCGAGGCGCCGAACCCTGACCCGGTGCGGCGACCAGTTCTTCGAGGTGGACGGTGACGCTCTCGGTCAGGGCTTCGGAATTGTAGCCGCCTTCGAGCACACTGACCAAGCGGCCCTGCGAGTGGCGTTCGGCGACTTCGAGCAGGATCCGTGTCAGCGGGCGAAAGTCTTCGGTTTCCAGTCCCAGCGACCCGATCGGGTCGTCCTTGTGCGAGTCGAAACCGGCACTGACGAGGACCAGTTCCGGTCGGAGGCGGTCGGCGAAATCGCCCAACCGATCTTCGAAGATGGAAAGTTGCTGCCAGGCCGATGTCCCGAAGGTGATCGGGATATTCAACGTCGTACCGAGTCCGGCTCCGCCTCCGGTTTCGTCATCCGCCCCGGTGCCCGGGTAGAGCGGCCAGCGATGCATTGAAAAATACCCGACCGCGGGGTCCTCCCAAAAGATCGCCTGCGTACCGTTGCCGTGATGGACGTCGAAATCGACGATCAACACGCTCCGCAGTCCCAACTCACGTGTGGCGACCCGGGCCCCTACCGCGACGTGATTGAATAGGCAAAACCCCATCGCGTGGTCGGGCATGGCGTGATGTCCCGGCGGTCTGACCAAGCAGAACGCGTTGCGATCTTCTCCGGCGACCACACGGGTGACGGCGTCACAGACGGCACCGGTCGCGACGCTGGCCACCTCGAACGATTTGCGGCTGACGAAGGTATCGGCGTCGAGGTAGCCACCGCCGGCATCGGCGAACCGCTTGACCGAATCGATGTAGTCGTCGGTGTGTACGTATCGCAGTCGTTGAACGGTGGCCGGCAACCAACTCGGGCGGATACAGCTCGAATCGAGCGCGATGAAGTTCAAGTGACGAACGACCGCCAAAACTCGATCGGATCGCTCGGGATGATCGCCGGTCTGGTGTTCCATGAAGACCGGGTCGTAATAGTAGAGCGTCATGAATGGGGACCGCGAGGTTCGATCGAATCGAAAGGACGCTAATCAGATAGCCATGTGCAACCACGATAGCGGAAACGAGTCGGGGCTAGCGGCGACCCGGTCAACCGGTATCTTAAGCGGCCAGGCTGACCCCCAGTGAGCGGAACGGTCAGAAATATTCCCCTTGCCTTATCGCCGGATACGAACGAACGATGCAACCTTTCGTCGCAGAAGTGATCGGGACGGCACTGTTGATCCTGTTCGGTAACGGTGTGGTCGCCAACGTCGTGCTCGCCCGCACCAAGGGGCATGGCGGCGGCTGGTTGTTGATCACCGCCGGCTGGGGAATGGGGGTTTTCATCGGCGCGTTTTGTGCGGCGGCGGTCAGTGGCGCGCATCTGAATCCGGCTGTCACGGTAGCGATGTTGATCGCAGGAAAAATGGATGCGGTGAGCGCGACCAGTTACATCCTCGCCCAGTTTATCGGCGCCTGTCTCGGCGCCACCCTCGTCTATCTGCACTATCACGCCCATTTCGAGTCGACCGAGGATGGCGATGCGATCCTGAGCTGTTTTTGCACGGCGCCAGCAATCCGACGTCTTCGCCAAGCTTTTGTCTGTGAGTTCATCGGTACGTTCGCGTTGCTGTTGCCGATCTTTCTGATGGCCTCGCCGTCGATCCAGATCGAAAGTCTGGAGCAGGCCGGGATCGATGGCCCGGTACTCGGCCTGGGGGCCTTGGGATTGCTGCCGGTCGCCTTGTTGGTCGTGGCGATCGGGATGTCGCTCGGTGGCACGACCGGCTATGCGATCAATCCGGCCCGCGATCTCGGGCCGCGGCTGATCCATTGTTTCTTGCCGATCCGCGGTAAACGCGACAGCGATTGGGGTTACGCCTGGGTTCCCGTACTCGGTCCGCTCGCCGGCGGCGCCGCGGCGGCCCTGCTGTACCGGTTCTTACTCGCCGCTTGAAGCTTTTCGACAAGGTTCGCAGGCGGCGAAGCGGCGGTCACAAGGGAGGTATCAGGATCGGCCATGAATGTGTGCTCGGTTGTGGAGCATGTGAAGCATTACCAATCGCCGACGGCACCGTCGCGATAAAAGACTCGCTGCAACGTCTCCTGCTCGAACGGGTGTCGGGCGACCTCGGCTTCGTCGATCTCGATCCCCAAACCCGGCTTCGTGTTGGGGCGGACGATCCGTCCGGCCGGCTCAACGGTGAAGCCTTCGCGGACAACCTCGCTGCGCCAGGGGACATCGGCGTGGACGGTTTCGCAGATCAGGTATCCGGCTTGCGTGAAACCGAATTCCAACGAAGCGGCGGTGCTGACCGGACCTTGGGGATTGTGAGGGGCCAGCGCGATCTGATGGGCATCGGCCAGCGCCGCGATTCGTCGGGCCGCCGTCAAGCCGCCGCAGTGCGTGATATCGAGTTGGCAGACCTCGCAGCCACGGTTGGCAAAGATATCACGGAACGCGGCGAGGCTGGTGACGCGTTCGCCGGTCGCCACCGGGGTGGAGATCGCGGCGTTGATCATCGCCAAGCCGTCGACCGCCTCAGGCCAGCACGGCTCTTCAAAAAAATAGAGCCCGTAGGGATCGAGCACTTTACCGAACTTCAGTCCCATCGCGGGCGACGGTCGGGCATGACAATCGACCATGATGTCGATCTCGTCGCCGACGGCGTCCCGCATCGCCGCTACGGCCGCTTCGGCCAGGCGGAGCGGTCGTAGCCCTTCGATCGGCATCGTCGGTGGAACCGCCATGCTCTTGAAAGCGGTGAAACCGTCGGCGACCGCAGCCGCTGCCAGGTCGCCGAAGGCTTTGGCGTCGTCGAGGCTCGTCTCGTAAAAATCTTCCATCCTGCCGCCGCCGAGGTGGCAATAGGTGCGGACCCAATCACGCACCCTGCCGCCCCACAGCTGCGAACAAGGCACACCGGCCAGTTTGCCGGCGATGTCCCAAAGGGCGATATCGATCCCCGATATCGCCGTCGAACGGATGATCCCGTGTCCATGCCAAAAGTGTTGACGGAACATCATCTGCCAAAGATGTTCGATACGGCGGGGGTCTTCGCCGACGATCAGCTCGGCCAGGTCTTCGATCGCACCGACGACACCGCGGGTGTGCCACTCGAGCGTCGCTTCGCCCCATCCGTAAAGCCCCGGCTGATCGGTCAGGACTTTGACGAAGATCCAGTTCCGCATCCGCGCGTGACAGACCAGCGTTTCGACTGCCGTGATTTTCATCGATATCGGATTCCTCAGGCTCCCGCCGGTTCGTCAGCGGATTCGGTCGTGATCAGCGAGCGGATCGCCCCGGTCAATGCGTCGATCAGAATTTCGAGACTTCCCTGTGCCAGGATCGACGCTTCTTCTTGGTAAAGCCCCTTGCCGTAAGACTCGGCATCAGGCAGATACCAAACGTCCGACCCGTTGGCCAGGGTACCGATCACCAGCGTCTGTTCGGGGAACCGCGATCGCAAGGTGGTTTGCAGGACGTTGTAATGTTCGCCGTTGAGCGGGACCCAGATCGCATTGCCGCAACGCCAAAGTGAAACGTGAAAACGGATCGAGTTTCCCGTCGGCAGGTGACCGGTTCGCACCAACCGTCGGGTTACCCGTTCGATCATCGCCCGGGCGTCGCCCGCAGTCGCAGTGTCTCCAGCGGCAACGGCCGCGTCGCGGGTGGCCTGCCAACGGTCTCGCTCGGCGATCAGGTCATCGCGTCTCGGCAAGTCGTCGCGAAGCGGCAGTTCGACGACACATTCGGCCGATCGCCAAATCGAAGTTCGACGGGCGACCGCATCGTCGATCGGCTCGTACCGCCAAGTCCCGATCGTCGCGCCGGAGACAACCGGCCCGGCGTAGACGAACGATTGATCGGATGGAGGCAACCCCGTCAACGCTGACAACGCGGCATAGCCGAGTTGTCGTCCATTCCGGTCGGCGACAGCCACGTCACCGACAAAGCCTTCGCGTGGCCCGACATCGCCCGAGGCGCCCTGGATGAAAAAACAGGGGGCGCCGGTGGCCATTTCGATCACTTCACGCATCGCGCCGACGTAATCGGGACTGATCAACGTGTTGTCCCACGCCAGCGTCGTCGGATGGCAGGCGTAATTCACCAACGTCGCGATTGTCTGGCCGTTACGGTCGTTGACCCGCCCGACTAAGACCCGGTCGTCGGCTTCACCAGCGGGATTGAAACCGCAGACGAATTGGCCGCCGGCCGCGTCGTAAAAATCTCGGTTTTGCGCCAAGGAGCAGCGGCCATCGGCATAGCTGATCGTCGCCGCTTGCGCGGTCGCGAAAGCGGCTTCGACCAACCCCGCGATCCGCGTTGCCAGCGAATCGAGATAAGGCGGAATCAGTTCACCACCGGGAAGGTCACGACGTTCCATCCCCATCAGTCCGGCGCCGTGGGTGTGAGAGAAGAAGACGATCAGGCTATCGGTTGGAACCTCCGAGAGTTGGGCGATCCGCTCGATCAGATTCCGCATCTCGGCGGTCCAGAGCAAGCAGTGATCGACCGCGATCGCGACCCTCGGTGGCGGTGCGAAATCGGTATCGCCGGCTTCGAGCGTCAGCACTGTGGCGGTTAACGGGCGGTGAATACCGGTCGATTTGTCGTGGGTCGCGGCGCCCCACATCCGGTGATAGATGCCGACCGGTGGGGTGATGTCGCCGCGAGCGACCCCCGCGATGATGCGGCTTTGGCAAGGATCAACCGAGCGAGTCGTCATTGTTTCTCCGGTGCAACAGCGATTGGTCGAATACGGTACCGCGGGTCGAGAGTAAAAACCAGCAGACGGCGCCACCGAGATACATCGCGGCGAACATCAGTAACACGGCGTTCCAACTGTTGCCGTCACAGTAGGCCAACCAACGCGGTGATTCGTCGATCCAGTTCTTGAATCGCGGCACCAACCAGGGCGTCAGCCCAGCCCCGAAATTGCCCAACATGTTCATCGTGCTGAAGACCGAGGCGACGTGGGCGCCTCCCATATCCATCGTCATCGTATAACCGCAGGGACCGGCGACGGCCGCCAACAAGGCTCCCGCGCTGATCACGAGCACAGCGATCGTCGGGTCGGCGACGTAGAAGGCGGAAAATACCAGCAGGGCGCAAGCCGCAAGGCTGCCACCGGCGACCCCCTTGCGGGCCAGCCCCAAACTTCCGGTCGCCCTGAAGATCACATCGGACACGTACCCACCCAACATCGCGCCGACGACCGTGGCGATCAGCGGCATCGCGGTCAGCAAACCCGACTGGGCCGTCGAGACGCCGCGGGTTTCCATCAAGTAGGTAGCGAACCAACTGGCGAAAAACGCGTAACCGCCCGCGCGGCAGAACTGCTGGCCGAAGATCAGCCAAGCAGCAGGGCTGGTCGTCAATTCCAACCACATCCGGCTACCGTGCAGCGGCGGCGACGCCGCGGATCCCGTGTCTTCAGTATCGACCCCGTCAGCGGGCGCATCGACGTCTGCCGTCACACCACCGATCAAAGCGAGTTCGGCATGATTGACGGAGGCATGGTCGACGGGACGTTCGCGGAACCAGAACCAAAACGCTACCGCCCAGAAGAGCCCCGGGATCGCGAACAGGGCAAAGATCG
>SKZY01000149.1 GCA_007127095.1 Planctomycetaceae bacterium | reverse complement strand
GTTGCGAAACGGCCAACGACTTCCCCAGCGGCAACAATTCGATCTTCGTGATTCCGCTCATGCATTCGCTCCCTTGACTTCTCGTGAAAGCCGATCGACCTGCGCCGAAAGGAACTGCCGCAGGTTGCCGCGACTCGAAACCCATTCTCGAACTTGGCGATCCTCTTGGCGATCCTCTCGGCGTACCTTTAGCTTGCCTGCATGGGCGAGCCAATGTCGTACCGCTTTCAAACGATCGTCCTGATCGATATCACCTGGAACATTGTGTTTATCTGCCAGATCGACCGCCTCGGAGAGAAAGATCGAAGCCCTCAAGAAGTCGTCCTGATCAAGAGCCAAACGAGCCATCTGGGTCAACCCTTTGACCGTGCGAGACTGCCTGGCGTAGCGATCCAAACGGTCACGCAGCACCCCCGCCAGCAACTGCAGATCGACCGACAGGTCAGGTAGGGAAGATTCGAGTTGCTTGATCGCAGCCCGAGCGGCCAATGCCGCCTCATCGATCCGCATCACATCCAGTTTGTAGGCGATGTCGTCCAGCGATTCTCGTAACGGGCCCGGAGGAAAGCAATCGATCAGCGGCCGAGGGTTCTGGTGTCGGATCATCTCCGTCATTCCGCTGTTGGCGCGAAGAAGATTCAAGATCCAGGTCAGCGAAACGACGGGGGTTTGGCCGTCACGAGTCATGTCGAGCGCCCCATAGGCGATCTCTACGATCTCGGCGCGTTTTTGAGAACTCACCAGGGCCGACGCCGCCAAGCCGATCATCGGCAGGTGGCGAAAGCCGTGGGTGACATCCAACCAAACGCGATCCCGCCGGTCGACCAACCCTTCGATCTGGTTCAAGATCTCCGCCTGGTGCTGCAAGTCGACCGCCGATGGGATCAGCAATAATCGGAGCGGTCTGTCTCGACCGACATTGAGTTCCTCGGCATAGCGATCGAGAGTCGCCTGGTCGATTGTCGCCGCGTCGACTCGGTCGCATAACTGCATCACGGTCTCGGTGAGGCCCGTTTCCGAGTCAGCACCGAAGCTGTCGGCGAGCACGTCCCACATCGATCCTGAAGTGCCCAACAGGATGACTTCATCGAATGGAGGCAGATCCGGCTGTGATTCCTGAAAGAGGCAGGCGGCATGGGCAAAATGTTTGGTGGCAGGGCTGACCCACGGTTCGGCATCGCCAGGTCGACTGAAGGCGTAGCGAGTGGAGCGATAATCGCCTCGGCTTCCGTCGGGGCGGTAGGGGCCGCGTCCCAGGACGCTAATCAACAGGTTGGCCATGGTTTCGGTATTCCGTTGGAAAAAGGTAGAGGGAACGACGGGCGATGAGCGGTCGATTGGCGTTGTTCACCGAATCACGTAGCGTTGCAGTCACAGGGTGACTTCGCCGCCCATGAAGGTACGTGATCGCGGTGCCGCTGTGGTCCGCATGTGGATCAGGAACGATTCATCCAATCGTGGATCGATCGCGAACAGGCTTGGTCGAACCCAAACCGTTCCGCGTGGAGCGCGGCGAGGATTCGCTGGGTGTGCGATTCCAGGTCGCTAGCGAGCAATTCGGAGACCTCGCTCAGTTGTTGTTGCAACCCCTCCAACGCGGCCAACAGGTTGATCGCGTTGCTGGCGGCAGCGTTGGTGACCGCATGAGCCTCACTCGGCAGATTGATCGGGCGGACCGCTTGTCGCATGTGCAGTTTCCACATCAAGGCGACAATAATAACTGCGATGAGGTCGACCAGGGCCAGCAACCCGACTCGCAGAGACGGTTGTGTGTACCAGGGCTCTGGCGACAGGCTACCGAAACCATCGCCGTCGAGGTCGAAATCGATCGCCAGCGATAAGTCGACCTGTTGAGCCCCGATCAAGCCGATATTCGCGACAAGCACCACGACCCCGACGGGGAACAGCCAATACTTGGCGATCGACAAGCCGCGTTTGGAAAGATCACTGAACCCCAGAAAAGGGAGCTTTCCTAAACAGGCCGTCAGCACCACCATCGGGATCGCGAAGGCCAAAATCTCGGTGGCTAGCCCCTCGCCGAGGATATCCAACAGCAAGCGGCGGATCGCAAAAAATGAGCTGGCGAGCAGTGCGACCAGCAACACGCCGAGCACCGCAGCGTGGCCCCAGAACATTCGCACCGCGAAGGGGCTGGCATCACCAAACCGGTTGTCGGGCAGTTGTTGGCGGACCCAGCGTGGCGTGTCCTTCAGCTCGCCCGAGAGCGAGCTGGCGCGACGGTCGAGTTCCGTCCGGCACCGCTGGACGCAAGCGGTCGCACCTCGGACAACCCGTCGCAGCTCGCGGCGAATCGGCTCCGCCTTGACAGCCTCCTCAGCAAGCCGCTTAGCGGTCGATTCGTACTGGTCGGTGGCCTGCCATGCCGCCCTGCGGATGTCAGCCGTCGGTAGAGTAAGTGGCGGCGGCGTGAGCACCAAGGCCCGTGACACAGCCGGCTTCAGATTGGGGAGATGGGCGGAATCGAAATCAACCGGTGCGGCGAACACGCCCTCCCAACCCGGTGCAGCCGTATTCTCGGGCGGTTGCACCGTGAATGCGAACAGGGGCTCCTTGCCATTGGGCTGTTGGATTGGCTCAGTCGCTCCACCCGCCGGATGGCCTGGGTCTTTCGGGGGCGCCGTTCCACCATGCGCAGAACCGTTAATCGAACTGATCGGGTCGTGCTTGAGGGGTTGGCTGGTTTGATCGAACATCCGTACGTATTCCGTTGAGATAAAAAACTATCGTTTCGGCGTAGCCGCCACAGCCGGACGAACGCCGGCTACCAAGGTGAAGACGATGGAGAATGCAGCATGTGACAGTGCTCCTCCGCATATCGATGAGCGAGCCCGTTTTCCCGGTGCCGTGTTCACCTACCGTCCCCGCTTCTCTGCTGGTGATTGTCGCAATGCGATCATCGCCGCCCAGCGAAGCCGGATGGTCACTCGGGCTCGAACGTCACCGTCGCAACGGTCGTTCTCCAGATCCGGTCATCTCGGCCGATGGCATTGGGAGAAATGGATTTGATTTCGACTTGAGGAAGCTGCTGGTATTGCCGGAGCCGCAGTGACCGGAAGGCTGTCGCGAAGTCGGATGTGATCGGCTGTAGGTTGCCTTTCAACCGTTGCTGTACCCCGACGCGATAGAACCGCTCGGTCCCACTTTGGTGTGTCGAGTCGAGGCCCCAGTTCGGATCGATACTCACGATTATGAATTCGCTCCCCGGTGGGATCGGGGCGAGCGATCGGCTGAACGGACTGCGGTCCAGAAACCAAGCGGAGTCGCTGAAAATGTAGTGAGGCGACATAGCAAACCAAGGCTCTCGCGGGTTGCTGTACAACGGATCGCCGATCATCAGCACCTCTGGCGCCGCCTCGGTTTGCCGGATCGCCGCGATCTTGCCGAAGGCCATCGGCAGGTCGATCGAGACGGTGGGCGTCTCGGCGCCCGCATCGATTTCGGCCTGATGGAGGAACTTGCGGATTTGCTGCCATCCGAGGCGGAACTCCGGTCGGCGTTTCGCGTCCGAGGTCAGGCGAGCGGGGACGGAGAGGCTGGCGATGACTCGGTGGCTGGGGATTTCGATCAGATGCAGCGACAGCTTCCCGGAGTTCTGCACCAGGTTCTGGAACTGCAGCATGAACTGCTGTCGCATCGGCTCCGGCAGCTCGGCTGGGGCGAAGATAAACACCTCGCGTCCCGCGTCCTCAGCTCGCCCGGCCGTGCCGGAGGCGACCGATAGCAGGAGCATAGCGAGGGTGATTCTAAAGGCTTTGGCTGCGCGAGCGCTCGTGGCGGAAGTCCATGCCGCGGCACGGGACCGAATGTGGTTCGGCTGTGAGGGGTGCGATCGGTGCATGGGCTCAACTCGGGGGTGATGGCAGATGTTCATGAGGCTAGCTGGGATTCCGGAAGTGAAAGAAGTTCGTACACGATCAATACGGCTGAGCTGCGTGCGTGTGACATTGCCCTCGCCCTGGTTCCGAATGGGCACCGCCCATTCGCTGCGGCCTGACGAATTCGTCAAAGCTTCAGGGAGCCCTAATCGCTGACGACACGGCGATCATGTCGGCGTTTTACCGATCGGTTACGATGTCGACGTCGAATCGTGAGAACGTGTTTTAAAATTCCTCATCTGCCCACGCGAGGCGACGTGACATTATATCGATCATTGCGATGTACATCACCGCTTCGCTGTTCTCAGTCAGTCGTTCGTAGTCTTTCG
>SKZY01000067.1 GCA_007127095.1 Planctomycetaceae bacterium | reverse complement strand
TCGCGTCCGAGCGGGATTCCCGAAGTGGCTCGGCCGTCATCGGTCAGCACGTTGAGGGTGTTGTAGCCTTCCTTCAGCTTCGCGTCGGGTAGCCAGAGCGATTCGAGGATGTAGTCGAGTTGAGAACTACTGCCGAGTGAGATCAGGTTCGGTCCGACCAGGCCGCCGGCTGTTCCGATCGCGTGGCAGTTGATGCACTGCAATTGAGTCCGCCGGTAGATCGTTTCGCCACGCGCCGGATCGCCTTCTTTCTTTACCGCGGTAAGGATTTCCTGGGCGAGTTCGGGTGTCGGTTCCCAGCCGACCTTGTCGAGTCGTCCGGCATCGCGAATCGCTTGTTCGAGTGCTTCGTCGCCGCCGGCGCTGCGGACGGCGGAGAGCAGCGAGCGGGCACGATCGGGAGCCAACTGCAGCTTTGCTAAGTCTTCGGCGATCCGTTTGGCCACGGCTTGATTCGGTCGCAGGGCGACGAGCAAGCGGTTGGCGGCGAGATCGTCGCGGAGTTCATCGAGCAGCGTCAGTGCCGCGGCGGCGGCTCGGTTCGGTTGTCGATTGGCGAGCGCCACGGTCGCCTCGATCGCGGCGTCGGCGTTGCCCAAGGCGTTCCCCTCGGTGGCCCAACGCCGGAGTTCGTCACCGGCGACCGACGATTCGAAGTTCGCCAGGGCCCGCAGCGTGACGGTCAGCGTCTTTTCTGAGTCATCGTCATCGTCACCGTTTGCAGCGGCAGTCGCCGCCACGTCGATCAGCAGCGGCAACATCGCCTCCGATTTCCATAAGCCGGCCGCCGTGATCACCAGATGTTTCGCAGCCGTCGCGACCGGGAGGTGAGCGGTCGTGGGGAAGCGTTGAGCCAATAAACGGGAGGCGTTGTCTGGGATGGCACGATCGCGATTGGTCCTTTGGACGAGTTGTTCGAGCGTGGTGATCACGAATCGCTTCGGCTCAGCCGGCCGATCGATATCGCTGGGCGGGACGCTGACCAGGGCCAAACCGAGCAACTTGCCGAGTACTGCTGGATCACCACTGGAGGCGATCGCGGCAACCAAAGTCTGCTGTTGCGAGTCATTCAGCGTACCGCTGGATAAGAGCGGGATTACCGCGTCGGCCGCCGCCCCGCCGGAGGTTGCCGAGACCGCGAAGGCGAGCCCAGCGGCATGGGGTTGCCAGCGCAGGTTGGCTTGTTTCAACGCGGCGACCCATGACGGGGCGAGTTTTCGGAGCGATTGCCAGAGCGCGAAATCGAGTGTCGGATCGGGGCTGGAGGCGACATGGGCTTCGGCGACAGCGATCAATGTCTCTGCCGCCTCGACGGCCGCCGGTCCTGATGCGATTTGACCGAGGGCGACAACGGCTTCCAGCTTGGACGGTCCGTGGTCGCCGAGTGCCGCAGTGGTCAATCGTGAGGCGACCGCATCGTGGTCATGCCCCGCCGCACGGACGGCGCTGCGGAGTGACGGTCGGCTGGCAGGCCCCGGTTCCGCTGTGGCAATCAAATCGAAGGAGTCGGCTGAGAACGTTCCGGCGACTTCGCCGAGCCATTGGTGTTCCAAGGCTCGAGTCGCCTTCGTCGCCTGGTCGGTTGCCGCGTCTCGCCAGCGGACCGTGGCGGCGAGTACGGGTTCGGCATCGTTGTGAATTTTGATCCAGAGGTGTTGGCGGGCGAACTGTCGCACCGGTAGGGAGCGATCTTCGAGCAGGCCGAGAAGTTCATCGACCGAAGCGGCGGCGAAATCGGGCAGGTGATCGAGTGGCGAATCAGGGAAATGGACTCGCCAGATCCGGCCGCGTTCGCGGTCTCTGCGGTCGTCACGAAAATCGACTTCGCCGTGTTGAATGATCGGGTTGTACCAGTCGGCGATGTACATCGCGCCGTCGGGCCCCATCCGGGCGTCGATCGGGCGAAAGGCGATATGACGGCTGGTGACGATTTCCGGTTGTTGGTTACCGCTGTAGCTGACCCCGGCCGGCCGGACGGTAAACCGACAAACCCGGTGCCCACGGAAATCGCTGGTCACCATGTCACCCCACCACGATTCAGGGAAATGGCTGCCGGAGATGACCTCCAAGCCGCAGTGTTTGGGGCTGCCGGGATTCATTCCGGTCAACCAACGCATCTCCGACGGCGAGGCGAGAAAGACCGAATCCTGGAAGACGTAATTGATCCCTTCGACGTAGGCGCCGTCGGTGGCGAACGATTCGCCATAGGCATCAAAGCTGTGTCCCCACGGGTTTACAAAGCCTTTGCAGAACACCGACAACTCGCCGGTCTCAGGTCGATAACGCCAAATCCCGCCACCGTCGAGATGCCGGGTGCCGTAGGCGGTTTCGATGTGGCTATGGATGTAGATCGATTGATTGAAGTAGAGACAACCGTCGGGTCCCCAGCGGAGCGTGTGGATCAGGTGATGGGTGTCCTCGGTGCCGAAACCGCTCATCACGACCCGGCGTTGGTCCGCTACGCCGTCGCCGGTGGTGTCGACCAGGTGCAACAATTCGGTACTGGCCGCGACATAGGCCCCGCCTTGTTCGTCGGGGATGACGCCGGTGGGGATCAGCAGCCCGTCGGCGAAGACGGTGCTTTTGTCGCAGGAGCCATCGCCGTTGGTGTCTTCGAGCACCAGGATCTTGTCGTTCGCCACGCCGCCGGGCGTGATCTGCGGATAGACCTCGCTGCTGGCGACCCACAACCGTCCCCGAGAATCGAAATTGATTTGGATCGGTTTGCGGATATCGGGATCGGCGGCATAGAGGTTGACCGCAGCTCCATCGGTGATCGTCATCGCCTCGATTTCTGCGACTGGATCGGGTTCGGGGATATCGGTCAGGTCACGCTGTGCGTGGGCGGCGGAAATGCCGAGCCCCCACAGAGCGACGAGCAGCAAAGAACCGTGCGAGAGACGTTGGCGAGAGCGGGACGACCGTTGGATTGGCATGGATGAAGGGAGTCTGCGTGGAGGCGATCAGGCGGTAAGAGTCGTTGCACCGCCTTAGTATAACCGCTGGTGCTCAGGATAATGCCAGTAGGGAATTGAGCCGTTGATCGATATGTCGCGACCATTTCAACAGCGTGTTTGCCGACACGTCGCCGCGGAGGATGATTGTCAACGTCGGTCGGCCGACCGGCACGATCTCGCTGGTCAGCGGTCGCTGGCAGGGCGTTTCGAGTTCATCCGTCGCCGTGAGTTCCTCCGGCGTCACCGATCGGCCGATCACCGGCAGATCATGAAACGACAACTGGATCGGTCGACCTGCTGCGGTTGCCAATCGCTGTTTGCCAGCGGAGTCGGTCGCCACCAGCTCGTCGAGCCAGGGCGTGATGATCGTGGTCAACTCGGCGGCGGTCCGGTCGACCCGCAGCGGTCGGGTCGCGTAGACGATCCGTTTGCACGCCATCCCGGCTGGAGCCAAGTCGGGGAGCGATTCGCCCGTCGACCACGCGGTTCGCTGATCCGCTGCGGCGGTTTCGATGGCACCGGCGAGTTCCTGGTAGGCCGCCAAATGCCAATCGATCAGCGAGAGAGGCCCGGTCTGCTCGTGAACCTGATCGGGTCCGTTCCGCAGCGGTGGCCGCAGCAGTTCCATCGATGCCGAATAGCGAGGGTTGATTTCCAACAGGTAGAGCGACCCGTCGGGGCGGAGGATCAGGTCGACATTGAACAGCCCGACGAGTGAAAAACGGTCGGCGATCAATTCGCCGAGTCTCTCGAGTGCGGCCCAGGCCGAGGGTGTGATGCGAGGGCTGATGGCGGCCGGAAAGGGCCCCAGCGAGCCGCCGTAGAGCCAACGCTGGGAGCGGTTCCGTCGCTCGGTCAGTCCGGCGAAGACACCGAGGCGACGGATTTGACGAACGCCGGATCGGAAACGGGCGAAGTAGTTGACTCCGATCACGCGGCCGGGAACCCAGCGTTGGATTACCGATGGATCGCTGTTTTCCGGCCGGTCGGCTGCGGCCAAGCGATCGGAGAGCCGTTGGATCCCACCGCCGCCGGTACCGCCGAGCGGTTTGACCAGCCAATTTTCGGGATCGCTGATCAAGTGAATTTGGCGGCTGTCGACGGGCAGGGTGATCGGAAAATCGATCCCCGCCGCCAAAGCGAGCTCGCCCAGTATCGCCGGCTGACAGAGATCGGCGTAGACGTTTGGCGAGGGAAAGGCGATCAACCGGTCGGGGCGACGGTTGTCGACTTGTGGTGGTATCGCCGGTCGATCGGTAGGCCAGGCGAAGCCACCGGTCG
>SKZY01000008.1 GCA_007127095.1 Planctomycetaceae bacterium | reverse complement strand
CGGGGCGCGGAGAGTTGGTCGGTCGGTCGAACGAAGGGACCGGACGGCGACCGCCTCCTTCGGACCTGCCGCGAGTTTCACCTCCGGTCTGGCCACGGAGTGCCGATTCCGCTCGTCCGCGGATACCTCCTTCGGACCTGCCGCGAGTTTCACCGTCGGTCTGGCCGCGGAGTGCCGATTCCGCTCGTCCGCGGATGCTTCCTTCGGACCTGCCGCGGGTTTCGCCGTCGGTCTGGCCACGGAGTGCCGATTCCGCTCGTCCGCGGATGCCTCCTTCGGACCTGCCGCGGGTATCGCCCCGCGTACCGGCTTCAGCCCGTGTACGGACATCGGCTCCCGTGCGAACATCCGCTTCCGTGCGTGCTTCACCGCGGCCACGGGCTTCACCGCGGCCACCGACTCGGGCGGTACCACGAGCTTCGGCCGCATCGCGGGATCGCCCCTGAAACCGCTCGCTCTGTGGTAATCGGAGACGCTCTGACCCGCCACGTGACTCGGTTCGACGTCGTTCGGAGGCGAGTTGGGGAGTCCGCTCGGCGGCCTCACGGATCCGCTGACGCTGATCCGAAGAGATGCGGGAAAAGCGCGACGAATCTTCCGAGACAATATCGCGGTACGACTGTCCCAAGCGAGACATCTCGCCCCGTGAGCCCCGGTCGCGTCCCGACCCGTCGCGTGAACCACCGAACCGCGAGAGCTGTTCACTGTAGGTGCGCGGAGGACGACGGTCGTTCTGGTTGACGAACACGTTGTATTGATTGTTGACCTGCTGGAAGTAATTCACGCCGCCGCGTCCACCGATTCGGCTGTAATGAGCGAACAATGGGTCAAAGCCGAATCGATTTCGTCCCAAACCGCGGCCGCCGTGATAGGTGTGCCAAGGATAGATCCCCCGATTACGATACCCGGCACCGTAAAAGTCGCCGAAGTAATAGTGATGACTGAGAGGACGAACCCAGAGATGCGTCCGCAGCAGACTGCTGAGAATCGACACCCGAGGCGTATAGAAAAATCCGGCGTTGGCGTAGACCGGCTGATTGAAGTAGAAGGGCGCGAACAGGACACCACGGTTATCGATCGGATAGTCCCAGTAGCCGCGGCAGTGAACATATCCGCGGGGAGTCCACAAGTATCGCTGCGGGACCCAAACCCAATCCGAATAACCGGTCGACCAATATCCGGGCCGCCAGGCATAGCTGTTCTGCTGCCAAGACCAGGTGCCGGGAATCCAGATATGCGTCTCCGAAGGTGGCGTCCCGACGGGGCCAAGTTCGAGCGATTCCGGAGGCGATTCCGCGATGTAGTCAAGCTCTTCCAGCTCGGCACCGACCCAAGTACCCGCCACCCATTGGAAACCGTCGTCGGTTTCCGCCCAGTACCCCGGCAGCCAACGCAGCCCAGGTGGGATCACCCGCCACACGCCGCTGACCCAGATGAAGTCCTCGCGGTCGTCATCCCAAAACCAATAGCCGCTGAGCCACTCGACCTGGTCTCCCTCAGGCCGTGTCTCCGGCGGTAATTCGGGTACCGGCGGTGGCGGAGAGCGGTCGATCGTCAGCCCGGCTTCGGCCTCGAGGTTGTACTGCTCCGCAAACGCTTCGTGGATCGGCCCACGCAATAACTCTTCGCCATAATCATAGCCCTGATCGCCGTTGGGTGCCGGTAGCTCCGGCGTTTGGGCAGAGGCCACTACCACCCCCAAGGCGAAGGAGGCGGTCAGCATGACCGTTCGCATAACGAGCATCGTTGGTTTCCCTTGCTGTCAGAAAAGTCTCCGCCCGCCCAAAACGGGCGAGCCGGTATCGTTGGATCTCGTCACCACCGCGTGAGCATTACCTCGGCCCACGGCGGTGACCTGTTTGTCGTGGGAACAACCAATGCACTTGACGGGCCAAATCGTAACGCGTGGCTACAGATCGGCCGGATTGACTCGGGATTGCGAGAAAAGCGAGCCTTTCGACTCGTGGGCGACCTACGGCGTCAAAAACAGGTCGCCAACAACGCAAGTCAACTCGAAGTAGGCGCACTCAAAATGACTACGCTTTTTGAATCAAAATGAACACACCCGCGACTGCGGAAAGTCAATTCAGCCACGCCAATCCGTGATGATCAGCGGCACCGACCCAGTGGGCGACCGAGGCGCCGGTGGCGCGACGGACAAGGTAGGGCCAGAGGTCGCCCTGAGAGTTGAAGACGGTTTCGGGCGTGGCCGGCAAGACGTGCCACAATCCGGCCGCTATTTCGCCCGCCAATTGCTCACTCGACCAGGCGGCGTGGCCGATGATCAGCCGCACGTCGGTCCCCGGCTGTTTGACCAATTGTTCCAAAAAACCTTTCTGTGCCGCGACATAGACACCGTTTCCGGCGACCGCTTCGGCAAACTCGGCGGAGCGATGAACGGCGACAACGGGGCCCGACATCGGGCCTCCGAAGTGTACCAACGCTCCGCCAGTCCCCTTGGCACCGACTTTCTGCTCCGGCGCGGGGGTCAGAGACTGCGCGGGAAAGCGCGGACCGCCCGACGGTCGCTGCGGGTTCGCCTCGCCGGTGGCGGGCAAGGCAGGTTTGCCAGCGCTGGACGGGTCTTGGGCGATCAGATTGAGCAATTCAGCAGGCGGCGGCAAGATCGGCCGATTGAGCATCACGCCGATCGCTCCCTCTTCGTCATGGTGTACCATCAAACAGACACCACGGCTGAAGATCGACTCGGTTACCAGGGAGGAGGCAATCATCAGATTTCCTACCAACGATTCGGTCATAGTGATTGATTACTCTTTGAAAACAATGTCAGGGGCAGGCGTCGACCGGCGTTTTTCGCTATCCGATCGGAACGACACGAATGCTGCTGCCAAAATGGCGGACGGAATAACATCCCCGACTCACTATTAGGCAACTATTGCGCCAAACCGGCTGACGGCAATGGGCGACCTGCCGCTGAGACGGTTATCCTTTCCCGTCCGATCCGCGCTCACCACCGCCGCGTTTTTTCCCCCGCGTTTTTCCGAGGAAACTTGATGACGTTCGATCAGATGAGGCTGTCTTACACCCGGTCTGGGTTGGCCGAGTCCGACCTCGCCGACGACCCGGTGACACAGTTTCGCCACTGGTTTACAGAGGCAAATAGCGACGATAAGCCGGCTTGGCTGGAGGTCAACGCGATGACCCTGGCGACCGCCGACACCGCGGGACGGGTCACGACGCGGATCGTGTTGCTCAAAGCGATCGAAGATGACCACTTCCTGTTCTTCACCAACTACCGCTCTGAGAAAGCTCGACAGATCGCCGCGAATCGTCAGGTTTCGCTCGGTTTTCATTGGCCACACCTGGAAAGACAGGTGCGAATCGTCGGCACCGCGACCCAAGTAGCCCGTTCTGTCTCGCAGGCCTATTTCGATTCCCGACCTCGCGATAGTCGGCTCGGGGCGATGCTGAGTGACCAATCCGCCGAGATTTCGGGCCGAGAAGTTTTGCAGACTAAGCTCGACAGTCTGCAACGTCAGTTCGCTGACACCGACCAGCTTCCCTGTCCCGATCACTGGGGTGGGTACGCGGTCAACCCGAGTGAAGTCGAATTCTGGCAAGGCCGCGAAAGTCGACTGCACGATCGACTGCTTTATCGTCGTCACGAGTCGAGCTGGCGAGTCTGCCGATTGTCACCCTAACCCAGCAGCGACCGCCTCCTCGCTAGCGACCTCCCAACCCCCAAGGTGATCCGTGAACCAATTGGTTAAGCTGAAACGGTTTAAAGACGTAGTCGAAGCGGAGACGATCCGCATCCGATTACAAACTGCGGGGATCAACGCGACGGTCCAGGGAGGCGAGACCGCGACGACGCTCAGCTACATCGGCAGCGCGGTCGGCTACCCGTATATCGAAGTCGACGCCGCCGACGTCGATCGAGCGACCGCATTGCTCCAGGCCGACCAAGATTTGCTCGATACCGCCGTGGCTTGGACCTGTTCGCGTTGCAATGAACACAACGAACCGGCGTTCGAGGTCTGTTGGAGCTGCAACAAAACGCGTGACGCCACCGATCGCGCCGCCAGTCCCGAGCCGCCCGACCCGTTCGATACGCAAACCAGTGCGGGCGACGGCCCCTCGGACGCGGCCGCTGAAGGCGGCGACGAGTCGAATCCCTACCGCGTCGTCGGTTGGGCGACTGAACGCCCTGGAGAATCGAATCGACCGTCGAACGAGGATGCCCATGTCATCGTGCAGCGCAGCGAACGGATCGAGCG
>SKZY01000037.1 GCA_007127095.1 Planctomycetaceae bacterium | reverse complement strand
CGGAGGAGCCATCGGCCCGTCACCGGACATCGACTTACTTCGGCAATCCGTTGCGTTCGGCTGGTCCAAAAAAGGAGCAGCGGAAGCCATTTTTTTGGCAATTTCTCCGCCCACTGACCGCGACAGCCCGCCCGAGGGCACCGCGAACAGCCCGAATCGGCCGGCCAATTCGCCGACAGGAAGGAACCCCCAAATCGCCATTTGGAAATAAGGAAAACCACTAATCGGCACTCATCAACACTAATAGCGAAGTCGATCCCCGATCGCTTCCGAGTATCCGATTAGTGTTGATGAGTGCCGATTAGTGTTCCCGTCCCCGGGCTCGCTCGACGCTCACTGGATCGCTTGAATCCGCCTATTGAACCTTCGCCTGTCGTGTTCATTCGTCAGTCGTATTTAATTCGTCAGCCGGCGGTAGGTCGCTGGGCGGTTGGCTCCAGAGGTGGTCGGGGGCGACTCGGCGGAGTATTCCCCAGTGTTCGGCGGCTTCATCGCTCCGACCTTGCTCGTCGAGTATCGTCGCCAGGTGGTAGTGGGCGTCGGGGTAATCGGGGTGCAGCGTCAACACCCCACGCAGCGCAGCGACGGCCAGTTCGGGACGGCCGGTTTCGGCCAATACACAGGCCAGGCTGGTCCGCGCTTCGACGAAGGTGTCGTCCAGTTCGATCGCACAAAAATAACGTTCCCGGGCCGCGTCGATTTGACCGTCGCGGTAGAGCAATTCGCCGAGTTGGAAGCAGATGTCGGCGCGCATCCCGTCGCGGGCCAAAATCGCTCGGCAATAATCGATCGCGGTCGTCAGGTCACCACGATCCTCGAAGTCGTAGACAGCTCGCAATAACTCGTCGTCGTCGGGGTGACCGTGCGCCGAACCGGGCGGAAATGTGCCGCCGAGAAAACTGGCTGGGCCCGTTTCGTAGTCCCACTGGGCACCACCCGGCCAAGAGTCGTCTGCTGGAGCCGGGCCTCCCGGCGACGGGTCGTGGACCCGTTCCCCGAGCGCCAGTACATCGGGTGTGCTCGTCTCCGGCACCCGATTCCAAGCCGAGCCGCCGAAGTCGAACCGCAGTTGACCACCCGGTTCGATCAAGCCTTCTCCCTGACGAAGCAGGACGTGTCGGCCTTCGATCAGGACCGATAATTGAGCCAGCGGCCGGGTGACTTCGGGGAGGACTTCGGCGAGTTTTCGGAGCCGCTCTTCGATCGCTTGAGGGCTCGCCCCAGCGGCGACCAATTCGGCCAAGCGGCGAGCGGTCGCGACTTCCTGGAAATCGAAATAGGGCAGTTTGTGCATCGTCCGCGCCGGGATAATCAAGCCCCGGCGGTGCCAGCGGCGGATCACTCGGACCGAGACGCCCAATAATTCCGCCAGCATCGCGGGGGTATAAAACCGTTTGACCGAGCGTTCGACATCGACCAATCCCATCCGCTGCCAGAGATCGGTTTCGGCCAATACCTCGACCCGCCCGCTAGCGGCCGCGTTTCGCAACCGTGGAGTCAACAGGTCGGATTCCGACAGCGGCGATTCTTCGGCACCGATCACCACCCAATCGATCTCGTCGGCGTCGAGGTCGACCACGGTAGCGGAGTAAGAACGCAGCAGGTTGGTCGCTTCACGGCGGTTCATCCCGCCGAGTTTACCTGCTAGCGCGATCCGCTTACCCGCCAATTCGACCGTCGCCACGACATCGACCGAATCGCCGTCGACGAAGTCGTCGCTATCCTCGTCCATCTCGTCAGCACCCCCGTGGCGATCAAAACGGACCATTGTGACGAGCCGATCGAGTTTGGCAACGCTACGCGGTCACGGTTCGTAGGTCGAGCGTGACCGGGAACGGGTCGACCGACCCCGGTGGCAAGCCGTCCGGGATCTCGATCCTGCCGCCACTCAACCCGTCGCTGCGGAACCGACTCGCCCGCCGAGCTTCCGCTTCACTGGCGTTGATCGGGAAGTTCGAATAGCTGAGACCTCCGGGGTGCGAAACGTGGTAGGTGCATCCGCCGAGTGAGCGGCCGGTCAGCCGATCGACGACGTCGAACCGTAGCGGCGCGTGGACGGCGATCGTCGGGTGCAAGCAATTCGGCGGCTGCCAGGCACGATAACGGACACCGGCGACGACCTGCTGCGGAACGCCAGTGGCCCGCATCGGCACCCGGATTCCGTTGCAAAGGATGGCATGGCGGCTTTCGTTGAATCCGTCAGCCATCACCTGCAATCGCTCCAGCGATGAATCGACGAACCGGACCGTACCGCCGCCGCCCGGTTCCTCGCCGAGTACGTACCAGGGCTCGATCGCCGAGCGGAGACTCAATTTGACATCGCCACGGACGGCTTCGCCGATGTGGGGAAAGCGGAACTCGAAGTGGGGCAGGAACCATTCCGGCGCGATCCGCGTCCCACGGCGGGCCAGTTCGTCGAGACAATCGCTTAAATCCTGCCAGACGAAATGGGGCAACAGGAAGCGGTCGTGCAGCGAAGTCCCCCAGCGGGTCAGCGGTTGCCGATAGGGTTCGTCCCAGAACGACGCGATCAGCGCTCGGATCAGCAATTGTTGCGTCAAACTCATCCGCGCGTGCGGCGGCATCTCGAAGCCGCGAAGCTCGACCAGGCCGAGCCGGCCGGTCGTGGAATCGGGCGAGTAGAGTTTGTCGATGCAGATCTCGGCGCGGTGCGTGTTGCCGGTCAAGTCGACCAACAGGTTGCGAAACAAACGGTCGACCAACCAGGGCGGCCCGGATTGATCTCGACCGGGCAGTTGGCCGATCGCGATTTGCATCTCGTAAACCGCGTCGGGACGACCCTCGTCGAATCGCGGCGCGTGACTGGTCGGGCCGATGAACTTGCCGCTGAACAGGTACGACAACGACGGGTGGTTGTTCCAGAACGAGATCATGCTGGCCAACAGATCGGGCCGCCGCAAAAACGGGCTGTCCTGCGGCGCAGCGCCGCCGAGCACGATGTGATTGCCACCTCCGGTACCGGTGTGCAGCCCGTCGAGGTCGAACTTCTCGGTCCCGAGGCGACAATGCCGCGCGTCGTCGTAGAGCGATTCGGTCAACGAGACGAGTTGGTCCCAAGAGGCCGACGGCTGTGTGTTGACCTCGATCACCCCCGGGTCAGGTGTGACCTTAAACAGCGATACCCGGTGATCGGGCGGCGGCAGGTAACCTTCCAAAATCACCGGCAACCCGGTCGCCTCACAGGCCTCTTCGATCACTTCGACCAATTCGAGGTAATCCTCCAGTCGCTGCGTCGGCGGCATGAAGACGTACAGTCGGCCGTGACGACTCTCGACCGACAGAGCCGTCCGTACGACGTAGCTGGGGTCGACATCGGCGTCGTCCGAATCGTCCAATTCGGGTTGGTCTTGCAACACCTGGCGGTTGATCCGCTGCGGGCCGAATTGGGCGGCTGGAGACGTCTCGTCAGCGGTAACCGCCTGCCCGATCGGGGCGGGCGGATCGTCCGGACGCGGTTGCCTCGGCTTGAGTTGCTCGGTCGGGTCGACCGTCCGACGTGCCCCGGGTGGCAGCGGCAGGTTGCCACGCGGCGCCGAAGGGTCGTACGGCGCCGTTGCCAGCGCCGCCGCGGTCAACCCGCTGTGAGGCAACGAATCGAGTGGTAACCGCAACCCGATCGGTGAATCGCCCGGCAGCAAATAGACCTTTTCGCTTCGCACCGGCCACTTACCGGTCAGCCAGCCGGTCCGCGGCTGAGCCGCATGCGCCTGCCACCACGCGCGTTGCAGCGGCAAGACATAGCCGACCGGCTTGGCCAAACCGCCGCGGAACACGCGGATCATCCCGGCTCGCTCGTTGGGATCGTCGAGCTTGGGATCCTCGGGGTCGACGTCGATCGGCAGGCGGTCCTCTTTCCAAAGATAGTGAAAGACGTCTTCGTAAACCGGGAAGCGGGCTTTGGCCGACACACCGAGTCGTTTGGCGAGTTGAAAAACGAGTCGCTCGGCGTCTTGGTGCGTATGCCCGTAATCGAATCCCTCATCGGCGACCAGCTTGGGGTTATTCCAGACCGCTACACCGTCGTTCCGCCAGATGCAAGTCAACGCCCAACGCGGCAGCGATTCACCGGGATACCACTTCCCTTGGCCGTAGTGCAGCATCCCGCCGGGAGCGAAGCGATCGCGGAGCCGTAGCAGCAGGATATTGCTCAACACCCGCTTGTCGGGGCCGACGGCGTCGGTCGTCCATTCGGGGGCATCCATCGAATCGATCGAAACGAACGTCGGCTCACCCCCGATCGTCAGACGGCAATCGGAAGCCTTCAGTTTGGCGTCGACCTCGTGGCCGACCCGCATGATGTCCTGCCACTGTTGGTCGCTGTACGGCTTGGTCACCCGTGGGTCTTCGTGGATCCGGCTGACCGACATCTCGTGGCCGAACTCGACTTCACAGACCCCCAATCCGCCCGTGATCGGGGCCGCGTCACGCGGTTCGGGTGTACACGCCAACGGGATGTGGCCTTCACCACAGAACAGCCCACTGGTCGCGTCCAGTCCGATCCAGCCGGCCCCAGGGATGTAGACTTCGGCCCAGGCGTGGAGGTCACAAAAATCGTTCTCGGGACCACTCGGCCCGTCGATCGCCTTGATGTCGGCGGCCAATTGGATCAGATAGCCCGATACGAATCGTGCCGCCAAGCCGAGTCGACGAAGCGTCGCGACCAACAACCACGCCGAGTCGCGGCAGGACCCGCTGCCCAGCGCCAGCGTGTACTCCGGCGATTGCACGCCCGGTTCGAGCCGCACCAAGTACTCGACTTTGCTGTGCAACCGCAGGTTGACGTCGACCAGGAAATCGGTCGTCCGGTCGTTGCTGGGCGGCAGTGAACGGACCCATTGGTCCAACAGCGGAGTCGCCTCGCCGGCCGGCGAAATCGCGTCGCAATCGAGGTACGGCAGCAATTGTCGACGAAGTTCCGTCGGGTATCGGAACGGATACTTTTCTGCGTATTCCTCAACGAAGAAGTCGAACGGGTTGATCACCGTCATGTTGGCGATCAAGTCGACCGTGACCGAAAAATGATCGGTCGGCTTGGCAAACACGTACCGCGCGACCGGGTTGCCATGCGGGTCCTGCTGCTGGTTGACGAAATGGTCGTCCGGGCTGACCCGCATGCAGTAAGCCTCGATCGGCGTACGGGCGTGGAACGCCGGCCGCAGGCGCACCTGTTGGGGCCCCAACGTCGTCAGCCGGTCGTATCGGTATTCGGTCTTGTGGTGCAGCGAAACACGGATCGTCATCGGGTTCGGTCGTTCCGAGGGAGCAGGGAGATATCAGCGATCACGGTACAGCACCGCCGATTTTAAAAACAATCCGCCTGGGGCACGACGATACCCGCTGATCGATCAGCTGCCAATCAACCGACCGCCGGCAACGGCGCGGCGAGCCGCCCCAACAAATCGATCATACCGGCGGCCTGAACGTCGATCGCACGTTCGCGGAGAACCCAATCGCGGGCCACCGCGCCGAGCCGCCGCCGCTCTTCATGATCGATCAGCAGTCGCTGGAGGCTGTCGGCGAGCAATTCGGGACGGTCTGGCGGGACCAGCACGCCACCGCCAGAAGCTTCGACGATCTCGGTGAAGGCGCCCTTGGCCGGCAGTACCACCGGGACCCCCATCGCCATCGCCTCCAGGATCGTCAACCCTTTCGGCTCCTCGTGCTCGGTCGGGACGCTCAACAAATCGATGCCACGGAGCATCGCCAATTTGCCCGCCAGGTCGGGACTGCCCAAATGCCGTACCCGATCGCCCACGCCGGCATCGGACAATCGCTTCAGTTGCACGGCGAGGTAGCCCCGGTGCTGGGCCCCAAGCCATCCCGCGATATCGAGTCCAACCGTTTCACAGCCCGGCCGTGAGGCGAGGTCGATGAACGCGGCGACCAGGTTGTGCAACCCCTTCTCCGGGGCGATCCGAGCGAAGTATCCGATCCGTGGCGGACGCGCCGCGTCGCCAAGCTGATCGTCGACCACCGCCCTCAACGGCTGTTTCTGGAACGGCTCGGTGTCGATCGTCAACGGCAACACCTCGACTCGAGCAGGGTCAAGTCGCAGCAGCGCGATCATCTTTTCGGCATAAAACCGACTGTTCACGATGATCCGGTCACAAGCCCGGCCGAGGTCACCCATCAGTGCGATCGCTTCGTCGCGAAACGGTTCCCGCAGGTAATCCAAAAAGGCGTCGTCACCCTGCAGGATCGCGATCAGCTTGGTATCGGGCAATTCGCGGCGAATCGCCGGGATCGGCCCGCCGATCAACAGATTCGTCAACACGATCGCGTCGGGCCGCATCTCGTCGCGCAACCAACCGACCAAGCGGGTCACTTCATCACGTTGGTTCCCGTTTTCGCCACGGAGCATCGAGAGGGTCAGTTTGCCCAGCGACGCCGCGTCGGTCGATGTCGCCCCGCGGGTCGCCCAGCGAAGGAACCGAGGCCGGTCGAGCATCCGCTTGATCGCGACCGGCATCCGGCGAAACAGCGGCAGCTTTTCGAGCAGGTAGATATTGACTCCACCGAAGAAAACCCGCTCGCTGGCGATGCTCACCTCGTCGGTCCGCAGCGGTGTGTAGAGCGGTTGCAGCAGGCAGTCGACATCAGCCCGACGCAGCGCCTTGGCCAAGGCGTTGTCGTGCATGCAACTGCCGCAGTACATCCCCGCCGCCCCGGCGGTCAAAAATACGATTCTCATCTCGTTATTCTAGCCAGCCAGCAACTGCCAGAGTGACGGCAGCAGGACGATCGTCCCGACCGTGGCGGCACCGGTCGCCGCTACCAGGACTCCGCCGGCAGCCAAATGCAATGCCGCCGCCAAAGCTTCATCGCGGTCGGGGTGAAGGACCCGAACCAGCCGTTCGATCGAACTGTTGAAGTACTCGGCTACGATCACCACCGTGATGCAAATCAGCAGAACCGACCATCGCCAAGTCTCCACGCCGAGCAATCCGGCGGTCAGGATCACCAGCATCGCGGCTGTCAGATGAACCCGGATACTCGCTTCGGTCGCTATCCCCTGAGCCACACCGGCGCCAGCATCGGCGAACTTGGCCGCCCAGCGGGCGACGATCGCCCCAGAACGCATACTGCCATCGTCGGCGTTCACTCCAAACCCTCCAGCCCCGCGGCCGGGATCAATTGACCGCCGAGTCGGCCGATCCGCCGGTTCGGCAAAAATCGCGGCTCGACCATGAACGAAACGCCGACGTTGTCACGCCCGCGGTCGATGTCCAACCCGACTCGTAATAGGAACGATTCACCGATCCTGGTCAGGGCGACATTTTGACCGACGTTTCCGGCGCTGCCAAAGTCATACGTATTCGCCGCGGTCACGATCCACTTTTCGTTCATTCGGTAATCGTAAGAACTGCGGAGTACCTGACTGGTGATCGGCCCGTCGAGTGACATCACGCCGACATAGACTTCGCCCAACCCGGGGCGACTCGTCCGCACGCCAGCACTGATCGACCGCAATCCACGGTCGAAATAGTCGAAGTAGCCGTCGCTCAGGAATGTCACACGGTCGCCGGCAAAGTAGCGAAAATCATAGGTCGTCGGCCCCAGGGTTTCGCCAAAATTGTCGCGGTCTGAATTGGGGAAAAACATCGTGTCGACGTCGAATCGCATCAGATCGACGATCCGCTCACGCCCCGGAACGCCCCGTTTGGTCTGCCAACGTTGGTGCAACCCCAGTCGGCCCTGCATCAAATCATCCGCGACGACCTCTGAGGGATTGGTCACCCACCGCTGCATCCCGTGCCGTAGCGAATAGGTCCGCGGGTCAAACCGATCGGGCAGCGCGCCGCCGAATCCGGTGAAGATAAACCGTCGACGAAACTCCTCCTGGGCGTTGTCGTCGAGTCGATCGTACAGCGGCAGTTGGTCGAAGTTGGTGTCGCTGTTGGCGTAAAAGTATTCTCCGGTCAGTTCGACCTTGTGAGCCAAACCGCGGACATTCAACAGACTGCTGTGGACGTTCGGATCGATCCGCCACATCGGAAGACTGCCCCGCACACCGGCTTGACCGATCAGCCTTGTCAGGCTGTCACCGTTGATGTCCTCGCCGTAGTGCGACGCTTCGCCTGAGACGAACGGCACGAACTTCATCGGGCCGAGTTCGACCGGCATGCCCACTTCTTGCCGCGTCGCAGCGATCACCCCGCTGGCGTTTGCTTCGCCCGGTAACGGTGACTGTGTGACCGCGGCCAGCGCCGGATCGAGCGGTGAACGGGCGACATTCATGTCGGCGTAGCCGACCTGGTTCTTCATCGACCAGGTCAACCGATCGCCTAAAATCGAACCACCGAGCAGATAATGTTCAAGTCGCGGCAGTCGCTGGGTATCGCTGTAGAACGGGTTAACCCGCGCCTCAGCCGACAGCTCAAACTGTTGGTTGTGATAATGCTTTCGCAGCCTCACCCCGGTGTCGTGATCCTTGTCCTGGTCCCATTCCTCTTCGAAGTACTGATCCAAGAAATGGCGGTCGCTCAAATAACCGACCTCGGCGATCACTTCATAGTCGCCGGCCAGGTATTGCCGATGACGGCCCAAGACCCGACCGCGAAAGTCGCTCTCGGGAACCAGGTCACGACGTCCACGACCGAGGATGTCGACCCCACGGTCACGGATGCCCCAGGCATCGACAAAGCCCCGTGTCGGCCCGTTGAGCCCGAAAAAACGTTCGCGGTTGTACGACAAGGCCGTACCCAATGCCGGCCCCCGCTGGCTGAGATAGTCAGTCGATAAGGTCCACTCGGTTCCGGCCGGCGGACGGTCCCACCCGAGCAATTGAAATAGGTCCCAATCGACATACGCCTGCATTCCGAAAATGCTGTCGCGCTTGACCCGAATGCTGTTGATGTAAAAACTCGATACCGATACGTCGCTGCGGAAGGATGGCCAATACAATACCGGTACGCCGCCGAGGTAGACGAAGTTGTTCGAACTGGTGATCACCCGGTCCTTGATCTCGATCGGTACGCCCGTCCCGGCATCGATCCCGGCACGCGTCTGGTCTGAGAATCGCAATCGATCACTCTGTAGCCAATATCGCGGGACGCCCATTCGACTGCTGGTGACCGCCGCGTCGAACGCGACGAATTCGCCACTACTGACCTGTTGCAAGACATCGGCCTTGAGCCGGACCACGCCTTCGAATTCGGGGACCGGCGAGATCGCCTCGGCGCCCAATACCATCCCATACTGACGGCTGACGTTGTAATACATCGAATCGGCGTAGATGACCCGGTCGCCCTGTCGAAAGACGATGTTCCCTTCCAGATAAAACTCGCCGTCGGCATCGTCAAGCGCGCTGGTGCCGCTGAACAATCCGGTGACGATCGGCAGCCAACCGACGATCCGATCGGCCGATAGCGAAATCGTTCCCAAGTCGAGCAGCTGGCCGGTCGGCATCTGGGCCTGGACATCTCGAATCACCACCGTCACCCCACCCCGGGCCACGACCACTGTCTCGCCGGTGTCCATCCGGTTTTGTGTCTCGATCTGGGCCGGAATCGCCGACCCGCGCGAAACGATTTCGATCGACTGGGTCCCACCGCCGACGATCAGCTGAAACCGGTTGCCGTTATCCTCGGGTGTCGCCGGCAGCAGCGGTTCGTCAGGGGCGATCAGTTCGCCATCCTCGCCGGGTTGCATCGCCCGGACCCGCGGCAGCATTTCAGGCGGCAGCGGTGTCGTCTCGATCAGTCCATCAGCGACGTCGGCGGTCAACGACGCCGCGTCGGCATCGATCGCCGCCAGCAGCGACGGCTGAGAATCGGGCGCGCCACGGAACAGCGGCGCATCGACCGTCGGCTCGCTGGTGAGTGTCCATTGGCCGGTCCACACGCCCGAGGTATTAGGCAGGGCATTCGGCAGGTCGACGCCGCGAGTCCGGTCGGACGTCACACGCCCCTCTGCCGCGGCGCGAACTCGCCAACCCGGTTTGCCCGATGAATTCCCGCCCGATGGAGTCGAATCGGGCTCGATCAACACCAATAAGCGGTCGCTCGTCACGCGACCGTCGGGGGAATCGAGTCGACAACGACCTTCCAGCAGGTAGGCATCGCCGCCGCCGTGGGACCAGCGATAGACCGATTCGCCCCTTGCATCGAGGCGCGCATCGCCCCGCGGCGCAACCAGCCGCGTCGACTCTGGCGGTTGTGCAGCCGCCGGTCGGGCGACCCAACCGTGGATGCAAAAAAAGATGGCAAAAATCGGCGCGATCGCCCACCGGTCCGGTGGCGAACCTGCTCGCCGGCCGCTGGCCTGGTCTCGATACGGGCGTCTGAAAACTCGCAAATTACGTCAATTTCGACCATCGCGTTGCCGAAAACCGTCCCCGCCGGGAACGGCATACTGCGGCGAGTCTACGAAAGCAAATTGACAACTCACAAGGCGAATCTTGCGGCCCCAAAAAGTCGGCTCAGGGGCCGACCTCGGACAGCTCAGATCTCGTTTTCCGACGGCACCACAAACGGTTTGCGATAGCTGCGGCTGAGCAACGCGTCGGCTTCCGGCGCGGCGATGAATCGCTCCGCCGCAGGATCGATGCGGAGCAGCCGACCGACGGTCAACGGGGTGCTCGCCAGGTCGACATCGTTGCCTTTGAGATGATCGACCATCGCATCGAGTGTCTCCAGCACCGCTTCGCCGCCACCGATTTCAGCCACCTGAGATTCGATCTCGGCGACCGGTCGGGTGGCTCCCAACCGGTGAGAGATGTTGCCGACGTGGCACAGCCCGGTCGAGATGTGGCCCTCCAGGATATCGGCCTTCAGCTCGTCGCGGCGGCGGTTGCGAACGACCTTGATGAAGTTCGCGAAATGGTTCTCGCCCGGCCCCGAAAACTTCCGTACCAGTTCGCCGTCGGGTGTGAACAAAGAGGCGTCGGCGATGATCCCTTCGGAGCCGTAGATCACGTATCCCGATTTGACCGGATCGCTAAACGGCTCGCTCTTCAGCCCCCGAACTTCTTGAATGATCGTCCGTGGCCCGAAGCGATGGACGACCATCTGCGTGTTGGGGGTTTCACCGGCATCGCGATAGCCGAGTCGGCCGCCGACGCTGAGCACCGAATCGCCGATCCCGTCGATTCCGATCAACCAGCGACAGATATCGACCATGTGGATGTTGTTGTTCCCCAGTTCGCCGTTGCCGGTGTCCCAAACCCAGTGCCAATCGTAATGCAGCTTGGCGCGGGTCGGCTTTTCGTCGGTGCCGGGACCGAGCCAGAGGTTGAAATCGACTTGCGGCGGTATCTCGCACTCGCCCGGACCACCGATCGAACCACGACGGCCATAGATCACCGTCCTGGCCAGCTCGATATCGCCCAATTTGCCATCGCGAATGTGTTCGGCAGCCGCCGCGAGGGCGCCCGACGAACGATTCTGGGTGCCGGCTTGGCAGATTCGCCCGGTCTTTTCGGCGACCTGTACCATCCGACGACCCTCGGCCAAGTTGTGGCTGACCGGTTTCTCGACATAGACATCCTTGCCCGCCTGCATCGCCCAGATCGCGGCCAACGCGTGCCAATGGTTGGGGGCGGCAACCGAGACCGTATCGACTGCGGGGTCATCGAAGATCACCCGCATGTCCTGCACCACCCGAGGCCTCCGCTGCTGGCCCGCAGCCACCGTATCGGCCAACGCTTCGGCTAACTCCAGATCCGGGTCACAGACGTACGCGATCTCAACACCCGATTGCCGCATGAACTCGCTGGCATGCGCCTTACCGCGGATCCGACAACCGAGGATCGCGTGTTGGATCGTTTCGTTGGCGCCGGTCGCCTGCGGCTGCTGGGCGACCAACTCGGTGGTACCGCTGGCGACCGCGGCAGCGGCGGCGGTGAACAGCGATTGCTCGAAAAACTCTCGGCGTGACGGGCGAATCATCGAAGACTCCGTTTGGTCGGCGGACAGAAAGGGAAACGGGCGAGTGGGGCGATTCCGGATGGGACGTTAACGTTGGGTAACCGATTCGAGCCGCTGGGTCGCTTGCTCGCGAGCCTTGCCCATCACTTCGTCGATTTGAACCGGCCCACCGCCGCGGCGTTTGCTCTCGTCAGCCGCTTCCATGAACGCGAACATCTCGATCGTTGTGTCGGGATCGATCGGCGGTTGCCCCGAGACAAAGAACTTGGCGATCTGTTCGCAGAGGTGTTGATAGCCGCCGGTCGGCCCCGATTTCTTGATCGCCTTGGTGCCGAACGCCAACGCCCCGAACTCCGCCTTATGCTTACGAATTCCGCGGTAGGTGCCGAGTCGTCCGTCCGACCAACCGCCGGTGACGATGTCGGTATCGGCGGTATGGGTACGGGTTACCGTCTGACAGCCCGGCCCCATCAAGGTGTAGAGGATCTCGACACCGTGAATGCCGTAGAAATAGAGGTCGGGTGTGCCGGGCTGGTAGGAGCACGAGCCCCAAGCGACCGCTCCGACCAGGTCGCCCAATTCCTCGTCGGTCAACAATTCTTGAATCGATGGGCTGTATCGCAGCGACGAACTCGAGAAGATCGGTACCCCTTCGGCTTTGGCGAAATCGTAAATCGCGATCGCATCGGCCAAGCTGCCGGCGACCGGCTTGTCGATGAACAGCGGTTTACCGGCCCGGATCACCGGAACCGCTTCCTGCAGGTGAATCCTGCCGTCGACGCTTTCTAGCAACACGACATCGACCCGCTCGAGCAACTCGGGGATCGTATCGACGATTTCGATCCCCAGATCGCGAATCTGCTCGGTAAAGCCCTCGACCCGATCACGACTCGCCGGCATATCGGTACCGCCGGGATAGGCGGCCACGATCTCGATTTTCGCGAAATCTCCCTTGGCATCGGCCGAATTGAAAATCTTGGCGAAAGCCGGGACGTGCGAGGTGTCCAAGCCGATCATGCCGGCGCGGATGACCTTGCTCGAGTCACCGTCGGACCCGAACACGCCTCCGCTGTCAGCCGCACAAACGGAGAGACTCAAGGTGATTGCCATCAGTGATAGTCGCATCGGTGGGACGTCCTCGAAGAACGATGGGGCGGGAGCGGAAGTCGGACGCCAGCAGAACAAACCTCCGCTCGCGTCGAACCCGAATTGTAACCGCTCAATAACTCGTCCGTATTGGTGTTTACTCCGGATGATGATTTCGCACCCGTTTTAGCGAGCATCCCACAGCGGCGAAACGACGCCCGGCCTGCTCAACAGGACGAACCGCTGCCGACCGCTCGCCGGCGCAAACCAGGTGAACCATTGACTGGGGGGGGGGGCGAGGCGCTACAACCGGTTTCTCGAGCGAATCTCTTTTCTCCCCGGAGGTCTCCGTGGCTCTTCATTCGCACCGAAACGGCCATTGGCTTAGACGCCACGGGTTCACGGTAATCGAGCTCATCGTTGTCGTTTCAATAGTCGCAATTGTCCTGGCACTGTTATTGACGGCGGTACAGGGCGCTCGCGAGGCAGCGCGACGCTACGGGTGTCAGTCCAACTTACGCCAACTCGGACTGGCGTTGGCCGCCTATGAGTCGCATTATCGAATGATGCCACCAGCGATGGCCAAGACCGGAAGCGTGCATGTCGCCTTGCTGCCGTATTTGGAGCGGACCGCGCTTTACCAGCGAATTCTCACCGCGGCGGAAGGCGGACTTGAGGAGGTTGAAAGGGCGGCCGAGACACTCCGGTTATTGCAATGTCCGAATGATCCGACGGGACTTGCGATGGGTTCAAACTACTCAGCAAACATGGGCGTTTGGGCGCCGCTGAACGGTTTCGACGGTGCCTTCCGCCCGTTGGAAGAGCTTGGGAGTGTCCCGTACGGACACGGCCCATTGCGATCAGCTGACTATATCGACGGCACAGCCCATACCGCGACGTTTGCGGAAATTCTTCGCAGCGACGGTAGTCACGATCGGCTGCGAGTAACCTGGGAAGGCCCTCGAAGCGACGATCTGGACGAGTTCACGCAAGAATGCTTGGCACAGCAACCGGGCGATCCGCTCTCGGGGATTACGAATCGGGGAACGCCATGGACGAATGGCCACGTCGGATACACGCTCTATAACCATGCGATCACACCGAACAATCCGACGTGCAATCAAAACGGCTTTCTCATCACCGCCGCATCGACGGCCGGGAGCATGCACCGAGGCGGGCTGAATGTCCTTCACGCTGACGGTCATATCGAATTCGTCGCGTCGAATCTCGACCGCAAAGTCTGGCACGTCCGTGGCAGCCGCGACAGCCGCTACCTTTCCCGTTAATGCCCGAGTGTTTCCTTTAGTTTCTACAAGCAAGCAGCAGCTCCTATGACGTATTCACATGGGACATATGGAACCCTCGCAACAATGGCGTGAACGACAGGCAGTCGAATATTGCTACCGCCGGCATTGGCGAAACGGACGCGGGATAAGCGGCTCGCCATGAGTCGTTGGGTAGAACGTCTCATCCCGAAGGGATTCAAGCGATTAGCCGGCGGTCGAGCGCAGCGAACACCGCCGGAAAACGAACGGCCACTAGAACCGTCGACCCCGCAGGGGTCGCAGCCCGCAACGCGTGTATGACCAGGCGTCATCATCCAGCAGGTGCTGCGACCCCTGCGGGGTCGACAATTGCTGATTTTTTCGGCGAGGCTGATGTCCACCCAGGCTTGGAGCCGAGGTTTTTTTGATGCATTGCGTGAGAATCCATCTGGTACAGATCGTCGTTTTGGCGGCTTTCGTAGCGTTCGCGATCGGTTGCCGGCGCGATATCTCGCCCCCTGAACCGGTACCGCATGGAGTGATCCGATTGACCTCGGTGATG
>SKZY01000348.1 GCA_007127095.1 Planctomycetaceae bacterium | reverse complement strand
GAAGGGGTCGCCAAACAGTAGCCAGGTCTGGCCGTCGTCGTCGGCCCAACGGACCGGGTGTCCATCGGGCAGCGGCGGCGGTTCGGGCGAATCCTCCGACCGCGTCCATAACACCTTGTGCCTGACGAAACGGTTCGTCGTGTCGTCCCAGACACAGAGCCCCGCTTCGTAGGCGGTCAACGGCGGTTGGACCTTGATGTAGGTGCCGACCAATCGGTCCTGCCCCGAGTCGTCCGGCAAACTCGCCAACCCGCTGATCCAAGTCGGGCCGCTGCCCGAAATTTCGCCGATGTTCCGGGGGATTTCTGCATCATCGGTGAAGTAATCGTAGGCGAGTTTGAGCGGCGGTTGCGGCGTCACGATCGGCCGGATGGCGGTGGTGGCGCCGATCATGTGAAAGCGGCCCAGCGGATAGTGACTCAACACGGTATCGCCCCAAGCCCAATGCATTCGCCCACGATGGATCGCTACTTGCACACTGTCACAACCGAAGATCCGCTGCTCTTGCCAATCGCGGTGCTCACCTAGCTTTTGACTTTCCGCAAACAGGCCGCCGCCGGTGATCCGACCGAGTCGCTGGGCGGGCAACCGCCGTTTGACCTTCACCGTCAGTGATTCACCCGGCCGCGGTGTCAACCGAACGCCGCGGAAACCGAATCCGTCGGCCGCGACGTCATAGCCGTGGCCGATCACCGAAAACCAGCTTTCCACCCCCATCAATTCCGGTTGGTCCAAGGCGATCAGCCCGGCGTTGTCGGAGACCAACCTGACGTGATGGGTCGTCCGCAGTTCGACCAACGGTACCGGCCAACCGTTCTGGTCGTCGATGATCTCGATCCGACAGGGGGCCGATCGCGACTCCTCGGGCTCCACCGCCCCCAGCGGGCGAACCGCCAATCCGACCGCCAAGGCGACCAGCGGAGCCGCTACTAGCAAACATCGCTCGGCCGGAAGTCGAGATCGGAGGCTCGTCGGCCAACATCGGTTCATCGCGTGCTGTCCCGTCAAAGAGAAGAGGATTCGTCGGCCGGATCGGTCGCTCAACCCGCCGCGGGCAAGACCGCGTCGATGGCATCCAGGATCGCCGTGACACTCTCCTCGGTCGCCCCGTGGCCCATCAGTCCGATTCGCCAACACTTGCCGGCCAACTTGCCGAGTCCACCGCCGATCTCCAGGTTGAACTCGTCGAGCAAACGTCGTCGAACAGCCGCTTCGTCGGCGATTGCCGCGGGAAGGTTGACCAGGTTCAGCATCGGCAACGAATGGTCGGGGTCCGAGGCATAGCTGAAACCACGATCCAAAAGTCCTCGCTTGAGCTGCTCATGGGCCTGGCGGTGACGGGCGAAGCGGGCTTCGAGACCTTCTTCCAAGACTAACCGCAGCGCCTCGTGCAGCGCGAAGTTCATGTTCACCGGCGCCGTGTGGTGATATGCCCGACTGCCCGACCAATAATCGCCGACCAATGTCAGGTCGAGGTACCAAGAATTGACTTTGCTCCGGCGGCGTTTGACCTTTTCCATCGCTCGCGGGGAAAGCGTCACCGGGGAGAGCCCGGGCGGGCAGGAAAGGCATTTTTGTGTCCCCGAGTAAGCGGCATCGATCCCCCACTCATCGATCAACACCGGCAACCCCGACAGCGAAGTGACGCAATCCATCACCAGTAACCCGCCGTGCCGGTGGACAGCCTCGGCGAGCTGGTCAAACGGTTGCAAGGCGCCGGTCGAGGTTTCGGCATGAACCAAGGCGACGACCGTCGGCTGCAATCGTTCGATCTCGGCCAGCAATCGGTCGGTCTCAAAGACCTGCCCCCACTCAGCCTCCAGCGTGTGGACTTCGCCTCCGGCGCGGCGCGCCTTTTCGGCCAATCGTCCACCGAAGACGCCGTTGACCCCGATCAGACAGCGATCGCCCGGCTCGACCAAGTTGTCCATCAGCATTTCCGCACCGGCCGAGCCGGTACCGCTGCAAGCCAGCGTCATTTGGTTTTCGGTTTGAAAAACCTGCTGGAGCATTTCGCGGACCTCGTTCATCACCCGCATGAACTCGGGATCCATGTGTCCGATGCAGGGCAGCGACAGAGCTTGCAGTACCGCGGGGGCGACCGGGGAGGGACCGGGGCCGTGTAAGCGGCGGACGGGAAGACTCAGCATCGTTGGATTCTCTCGGAGCAGCGGGGGTCTGGATATCAGCTTGGTGAAGCATTCGCTGGCCGAGACGAAGACGAAGGCGAGGAGGAAAACGAAAACGTCCCGGGCACCGTTGCGACGACTTGGCGATCGAATAGGATCGTGAACCGGCCGATGGCTTGACCGGGGAAGGCCGATCGACAATTTACCAACGCCTACCTCACCGCGAAACCTCGCCCCATGACGCTGCTGATCCGAAACGGTCAGGTTGTGACCGCCAGCGACACCTACCAGGCCGATCTCCTTTGCCGTGACGGCTTGATCGCCGCGATCGGGCGAGAGTTCGACACGACCGGCGTCGACGAGGTGATCGATGCCAGCGGGAAATATGTCTTTCCCGGCTTCATCGACCCGCATGTCCACATTCACCTGCCGTTCATGGGAACGCATGCCAAGGACGATTACGTCTCCGCCAGCCGCGCCGCGTTGGTCGGCGGGACGACGACATTGATCGAAATGATCTGTCCGAATCGGCAGGAGCACCCCGAACGAGCGTTCGAACACTGGATGTCGCACGCGGTTGGGCGATCGGCCTGTGACTTCAGCTTTCACATGGGCATCTCTCGGTTCGACGATTCGACCGCCGCGGCGCTGCGACGGATCGTCGCTGCCGGCGTCGCCAGCTTCAAAGTCTTCTTGGCCTATCAAGGCGTCTTCGGAATCGACGATACCGAACTGTTTCGTACCCTCAGCTTGGCCCGCGAATTGGGAGTGATCGTCGCGGCCCATTGTGAAAACGAGACATTGGTCGCGGAACGTCAGCGGCAGTTGATCGTCGCCGGGAAAACCGGCCCGGAATGGCACGAGCCTTCGCGTCCGATGGCCGTCGAAGCTGCCGGAGTGGCTCATCTGATGACCTTCGCCGAACTGACCGGGGCAGCTGTTTATGTCGTTCACACCAGTTGCCGCCCCGCGGTGGAGGCCGCGCTGGCGGCTCGCCGCCGCGGAGTACGGGTTTCGCTCGAGACGGTCATCCCGTATCTGGTCCTCGACGATTCCTACGCCCGGCTGCCCGATTTCGAAGGGGCCAAGTACGTCATGTCGCCGCCGATCCGCGACCGTTCACAACAGGAATTTCTCTGGAACGCGGTCCGCAACGGTGAGATCGATTGTGTCGCGACCGATCACGCCCCCTTCGATTTTCGGGGGCAAAAGGAACTCGGCCGGGATGACTTCACCCGCATCCCCAACGGCATTCCGTCACTCGAGCACCGAGTCGATCTGCTCTACGATCACGGCGTCCGTCGAGGTCGCATCGATCCCTGTCGGTTCGTCGAATTGGCCAGCACCCGCGCCGCCAAGACGTTCGGACTGTTTCCTCGCAAAGGGACGATCGCCGTCGGCAGCGATGCCGATCTGGTGGTCTACGACCCCGATTATCAGGGCCAATTTTCCGCGTCGACGCATCAAATGGCAACCGATTACAGCGCCTTCGAAGGCTGGCCTCAGCACGGCCGCAGCGAATTGGTCACCGTCCGTGGTCGGGTCCAGGTTCGCGACGGACGCTTCGTCGGCACACACGACCACGGCGAGTTCCTCCGCCGCGTCCCGACCCATCACTCCGCCAACAAACCGGTCTAAATCAACAGCCCGTCATCCGAGCGGTTCGATTTTGCTGCCGGCGCCCCGAGCGATATCCGCCGCGCGGCGTCGATAGCGTCGATGGCTGGCGGTCAGATAGAGCAATGATCCCGCCCAGACGAAACCGAAGCCGATCAGTCCGGTGACGTTGAGTCTTTCGCCAGCGATACCGACACCCAGCAGGAACTGAAGTGTTGGGGCAATGTATTGCAGCATCCCGATCGTTGCCAGGGGGACCACACGGGCCGCCATCGCGAACAGCATCAGTGGCGGCACGGTCACGATTCCGCCGAGTACCAACAGCGAGTCGGTCGTGCGATCGACCCGGCCCATCACACCACTGCCTTCAGCACCGATGACCAAATAGATCATCGCGGGTAGGAACAGAACGGCGTTCTCCATCCATAATCCGAACAGCGGCGGGACGGTCGAGTGTTTTTTTACCAAACCGTAGGTGGCGAACGAAAATGCCATCGCCAACGCCGCCCAAGGGATGCTCCGCGAAGCGCTGCCGATCAGGGCGACACCGATCATTGCCAGTGCGGTAGCGATCCATTGCCACCGCGACAACCGTTCGCTCAACACGACGACACCAAGCGCGACACTGACCAACGGCGCGATGTAATAGCCGAGAGCGGATTCCAGCACCCGGTCGTTGTTGACTGCCCAGATGAAAGCCAACCAGTTGATCACGATCACCGCGGCTGCTGCCGCCGCATTCGACCATTGATGACGACTCAAGCCGCTCGGCCGCGGCGCCGCCGCGACAAGTGGTCCTTGATCGTTGGTTGTTGGAGCTAAGCCAATTTCGGCGGTGGTCGCGAGTTTCTGACGCGAAACCGTCCCGCGGCGAAGCCAACGCGGCCCACCGACGATCAGAGTCAACATCACCGCCGACCATACGATCCGGTGGCAGACCACTTCGAGCGGGTCGAGATCGCCGAGCAGTCGCCAAAACAGCGGAAACAGACCCCAAATCACGTAGGCGGCGACCGCCGCGATCAATCCACGTCGGGGCGACAAACCCATGCGGGTTAGCCCTCGACGACGATCCCCATGCTACGGGCCGTTCCTTCGATCATCAGCGTCGCCTGAGCGACACTCCGAGCGTTGAGGTCTTGCATCTTCTTTTCGGCGATCTCGGAGCACTGAGCCTTGGTCACCGTCGCCACCTTATCCTTGTTCGGCACGCCACTTCCCTTGGCGATCCCGGCAGCCTGCTTCAGCAACGAAGCTGCGGGGGGACTTTTGGTGACGAATTCGAAGCTGCGATCGTTGTAGACCGTTACGATCACGGGGATCGGCGTCCCGTTGTAATCGCGTGTCCGTTCGTTGAATTGAGAAACGAACTGTCCGAGGTTGACCCCGAACTTACCCAAAGACGTACCGACGGGCGGTGCGGGAGTGGCCTTGCCGCCAGGGACTTGGAACTTGGCCTGGCCGGTAACTTGCTTTGCCATGACTGTGGATCGGTATTGTCAGCGAGAGGGTGGAAAAATCATCGGGGCGAAGTCTACTGCCCGCGCCCGGGAATCACAAGGGTTATCCGGCCGCCAAGAACGGCGGACGGACCGCAGAGCGGTATCAAATCGCCTCGACCTGCCAGTGGTCGAGTTCCATCGGGACGCTGCGACCGAAAATGTTGATGATCACGGTAACCCGGCCATTAGCCTCATCGACCGTATCGACTTCACCCTCCTGGTTCTCGAAATTGCCTTCCTTAACTCGCACGCGATCACCCGATCGAAACGGGATCGCCGTCTTCATCGGTTGTTCTTCGTCGTCCTCGGACCGCGGTTTATTGATGAACCGTTCGACATCCGAGGTCGCCATCGGCATCGGTTTCCCGGCCGTACCGGTGAAATCGCTGATCCCGCCGGTTTCACGAACTAAAAACCAGGTGTCGTCGTTGATCACCATGTTGACCATGATGTAGCCAGGCAACAACTTTCGCTTGGCGATCCGTCGTTTGCCAGCGCGAGTAAACTCGACGACATCCTCGGTGGGGACGACGATCGCGTTGAAATACTCTTCCATCCCTTCCATCTTGACCCGCTTTTCGAGCGAATCGCGGATCGAATCTTCGCGATTGAAGGCGACTTTAAGAATGTACCAGTCGGGTTGAGGATCTTCAGCCACGACATCGACCGACGGTTTCTTGACCTTGCCGGTTGGCGCCGGTTCGGGGTTTGCGGCTGACCCGCCCGATTGTTTCTTGGCGGCCTCAGGCTTCTTAGCAGACTTATCGGCCGGTGACTGCTCATCGATAGGCCCGCCGTCGGCCGTCAGTTCGTCGATGATGAACGATCCTGGGTCTTCGGGGAGCTTGCTCCCATCAGCAACCGAGTCGCCAACCTTGGCGGGATCATTGTCGTCGGGGCCGTCAGGAAAGTTCACGGTTCAGGACTTAAGAAAGCGGGAGATTGTGGTCGGCGAGGCGGTGGGAACCGGCGAGCGGACGTGATTAGCTGGTCACGCCGATCAGGGCGAAAAACCACTGCCAAACGATGTCGAAAAGGAACAGCGTAATCGCCAGGATCACGATGGTCACGATCACGACGATCGAAGCCCGAATCAGTTCGGGCTTGGCCGGCCAAGTCACCTTCGCCATCTCGGCCTCGACCGAGATCAAAAAATCGGCGAATCGGGGCCAATTGACGAGGCGAAAACCGAACCAGGCACCAGCGGCAAAAAGCGTCAACGGGATCCCCGTTTCCAGCCAGGGGTTACCGCCGAAGACTCCTCGCAGCGACACCCCGAGCCGATAGCATCCCAGCGCTACCACCACCCAGATCGCCAAGGCGGTCAGCTGGCGGACGATTCGTCCTTGATTCGGTTTGTAAAACGAAGCCTGAAACAGATTGGCCGTTAACGGCTGACTGTTCGAAGAGGCAATTTCCCTAGACACGCTTCTCCGCTCCCGACCGGGTGGTTCTGTTTCAAGATCAAGCAGGAGCGGCGGGAATCGAACTCGCAACCCCCGGTTTTGGAAACCGGTGCTCTGCCAATTGAGCTACGCTCCTGTGGGGCCCGACGAACGGACCACCGAGGCGGCGCCAGCACATCGCCGGCCCCGCCAGAATGGGAAGCATACCCGACACGCTCGGTGCTGGGTATGCTCTCGTTGGCAACAAATCGAATTACTCGATGATCTTCGTCACGACACCGCTGCCGACGGTACGACCGCCTTCGCGGATGGCGAACCGGACACCGTCATCCATCGCGATCGGCTTGTGCAGTTCGACCGACACCTTGACGTTGTCGCCGGGCATGCACATGTCGGCTTCGATCAGGTTGGCGGTCCCGGTGACGTCGGTCGTCCGGAAGTAGAACTGCGGACGATAGCCGCTGAAGAACGGCGTGTGACGGCCGCCTTCGTCCTTGCTCAAGCAATAGACTTCGGCTTCGAACTTGGTGTGCGGCGTGATGCTGCCAGGCTTGGCCAATACCTGGCCACGCTGGATGTCTTCACGCTTGACGCCACGCAGCAGGCAACCGACGTTGTCGCCGGCCCGGCCTTCGGTCATTTCCTTGCGGAACATTTCGACGCCGGTACAGGTCGTCTTGGTCGGGGTCGCCGACAGGCCGATGATCGAAACCTCTTCGCCGACCTTGACGACGCCGCGTTCGATCCGGCCGGTCGCGACCGTCCCCCGACCTTCGATCGAAAAGACGTCTTCGATCGCCATCAGGAACGGCTTGTCCTCTTCACGAGTCGGCTCGGGGATGTGCGAGTCGAGCGCTTCCATCAATTCTGTGATGCAGGCGCTTGCCGTGGCATCCGCCGGGCTGTTGTAAGCCGGCAGGGCCGAACCGCGGACGACCGGGACATCGTCGCCGGGGAAGTCGTACTTGCTGAGCAGTTCGCGGATTTCGAGTTCGACCAATTCGAGCAATTCCTCGTCGTCGACCAAGTCGACCTTGTTCAGGAACACCACGATGTACGGCACGCCGACCTGGCGGGCGAGCAACACGTGCTCCTTGGTCTGCGGCATCGGGCCGTCAGCGGCCGACACGACCAGGATCGCACCGTCCATCTGGGCGGCGCCGGTGATCATGTTCTTGATAAAGTCGGCGTGCCCGGGGCAATCGATGTGGGCGTAGTGTCGATTCGGCGTTTCATACTCAACGTGAGCGACGGCGATCGTCACCGTCTTGGTCGAGTCACGGACGGTACCGCCCTTGGCGATGTCCGAATAATTCTTGGCCTTTGCCAGTCCCTTCGCCGCTTGCACGGCAAGGATCGCTCCGGTCGTGGTCGTCTTGCCATGGTCGATGTGACCGATGGTGCCAACGTTGACGTGCGGTTTAGTCCGCTCAAACTTGTCCTTAGCCATTCTGATTCACCTACATACAACCGCGGAGTTCTCGTACCGAGGAGATACGCTCCCCAATACCCCATGTGTTTGGCCGCCCGCGTTCACACCCGCGAGGTGGATCGGCCAAGCCATGAATCCACGATTCCTTCAAACGTGTTCAAATTATTTACGACCGAGCAACCCGACTCGACACCCACCACGAGCGTACGAGCCTTTGCGATGGCGGACTCGCGATCCGCGAGCCCCCCCTCGTTTATGCGATCACACGCATAATGCGTTGTCTCCGTTCGGATCGACCTACCGAATCGCCCAATGACGATCGCTCCGGCCGACCTTTCCGTTCGACAACAAAGCTGCTGACGAGACTTGAACTCGTGACCTCATCCTTACCAAGGATGCGCTCTACCAACTGAGCTACAGCAGCCAATTCAATCTGTTGGTGATTGCTGGCAATCACCCACCTATCGTTCACCGGGACCGCACCGGACCCCGGTCGCAACCATGCCGACCAAGGCCGCCCACGGTCGCAACCGCCACAGCCCGTCTCAAGCGGGTGAAGGGAATCGAACCCTCGTATTCAGCTTGGAAGGCTGCTGCTCTACCATTGAGCTACACCCGCGAAGTCGACAATCGTTGCAAATCCGAAACAAACTATCAAGTCCGTTGGAGTGGGAGGTATAGGATTCGAACCTATGTAGACATAGTCAGCGGATTTACAATCCGCCCCCTTTAACCACTCGGGCAACCTCCCATTTTTTCCGTCGTTTCCCGTCTCCCCAGCTCCGGATCGCCACCGCGGGCGAAAAGCCAGCGGAGGGATTCGAACCCACGACCGGCGGTTTACAAAACCGCTGCTCTGCCAACTGAGCTACGCTGGCTGGTTTGACGGGACGCAGAGTTTAGCGATCCCTGGCGATCAGGCAAGACGGATTTGGCCCCGGATCGGATGAAAATGCCCAATCGGGAGCTGTGGCGACAAAGTGCTGCCGCCGGCCGGTCCCAGGTGCATCCAACTCCAGCCGCCAAGCGTGCAGCCGGAGCGGTTCGGAATCGACGTCCAAAGTCTGCACTTCGCCGAGCTGACCCGCCGGACGGTAGAGCGGATCACCGACCAGCGGTAGCCCCCGACCCCACAGATGGACGCGGATCTGGTTGGTCCGGCCCGTCCGCGGTCGAATCCGCAGCAGCGCCCGAGGCTGACCCGATCGATCGCGGTGACGCCCCATCACTTCGACCTCGGTCAACGCCACTTCAGAATCGGCCGCGTCTGGCTGGGATCGCTCTCGATCGCTGCCGTTTATGCGTGGATCGGCCAAGCCGCGAGCACCGGCTTGACCGCGTTGTCGCGAAATCGGCTCGTCGCAGACGAATCGGTCCTCTTTCGGCCAGCCTTGGCACTCCGCCAAGTAGTGTTTGGTGACCAGCCCCGAGGCGAATTGGCGCTGCAAGTCGGTCGCGGTCGCCCGGCTTTTGGCCAAGACGACCAAACCGGTGGTGTTGGCGTCCAACCGGTGGACGGGGCGCAGCGGCTGCTCGGGGCCGAAGACCCGTGACAACAAGCCGACCAGGGTGTTGTGATGGAAACGACCGCTGGGGTGGACCGGCAACGGTGCCGGTTTGTTGACGACGACCAGCGCATCACATTCCCAGATGAACTCGACCTCGCCGTTGACCGCCGGTTCGACGGTGTTGGGGAACAGATGCCCGAAACGCTGGCCGGCGCGAACCGGGCGGTCGCCACCGACCGGCTGGCGACCCCGCAAAATCCTGCCGGCCGCAAACTCGGCGGCCCAGTAAGCTTCGCCGAGATGCGGGTGCATCTGCAGCACGCACTCGAACAGAGTCTGGCCGTCGAATCGCTGCGGAATGTTCAGCGGCCGGATGTTGTCGTGGGCGACGCTGCCGGGCAAAACTCGGGTCGCTGCGGCGATCGCCGCCTGGCGACGGGTGATCAATGCCCGCATCGCTTCCCGTACCGCGTCCTCGGGTGACGACGAATCGGCAGGTCGACACCGTGGGCAACTTTCACCCGGGCGATACGCCGCGGATCGCTGTTCGTCGACCGTCAGGATCGCTTGACAGGCAAAGCACTGCGCCAGACCCGAAGGTCGGAGCTGACCATTCAACGCCACCCGTTTGTCGAAGACAAAACAGTCGCCCTCGAAGTGGCGATCGCCGTGCTGCTGAAAGTAAGCCAGGATGCCGCCATCGAGTTGGTAAACGTCTTTAAATCCGGCCTGTTGCAAGTAGGGGCCCGCCTTCTCACAGCGAATCCCTCCGGTGCAAAAGGTCACCACCGGCTGCCGCTTGAGGGTCTCGGGGAGCCGTTCGGCTGCGGCCGGAAAATCGCGAAAATGATCGATCCCGATCGCCTGTGCCCCGGAAAATGTCCCCACAGCGACCTCATAATCGTTGCGCACATCCAGCAGTGTGACCGGTTTACCGGCATCGAGCCACTGTTTCAACTGATCGGGCGAAAGCCGGGGCGAGGTCGCGACCGCCGGATCGATCCCGGCGACGCCGAAGGAGATGATTTCACGCTTGAGTCGGACCAGCATGCGATTGAACGGCTGCTCGGCGGACCAACTCGGCTTGGCGCTCAATTCGGCAAACGGGGCGTGACCGGTCAACCAATCGAACCAACGGCGGGTCGAGTCGGCGGGACCGGCGACGAACAGGTTGATCCCCTCCTCGCTCAACAGAACCGTGCCGCGGAGCGATTCTTGACGGGCTCGCTCGGCGATCTGAACCCGCCAGGCCGGTAAGTCCTCTAGCGGCACGAACCGATAGGCAGCGAGATTCAGGATTGACGACATCGGCGGGCAGCGTGGGGGACAGATATAGAAGAAACCCCTGCCGTGCCGTCCCGAGCGTGATCATTTCGTCAGGATCAACTTACCTTGGCGGGTTTTTCGCAGGCGATAAATCTGCCCGTCATTCTCGATCCAGATCTCGTCGCCACAGCGTGCCAAACTAGCGAAGCGAATGATTTTGGGCAAGCCAGCCGCCGCCGCGGATACCGACTGTTCGGACTCCGCCGGCAAGGTGTTTACCGAGTTCTCGTCGGTTACCGAGTCCTCGTCCGCGGGGGTATTCATGGTCACGGGTCGGTCTGTCTCAGAGGTCGCCCGCCGGAAACCGCTTCCGTTGAGGCGACCGTCAGTCTGCGCGATCCGACCAGGCGTGACAAGCCCGTAATGAGAACGATTATCAATATCGGCTAGGCGAGTCTTCAGTCGGGATCGACGTCGGACCCGGACTCACCCTCGACGATCGATTTGAAGTGGTCGCGTTCGCGGCGGGTCGCTTCGAGATCAAAAATCAAATACTTCATGTCGAGTCGCAGTTGTGACAACGCTTCCTGAACCAGGTTCAGGATCCGCCGCCGCCGTGTGCTGCAGTCGACCACGCGTTGCATCGCCGGCAATACGGAATCGCGGTAGCGGGCCGGCAGCGCATCGATCGCACTCGCTAATTCCTGCAATTCGATCGGCGTGACGTCGTTTTCGGGCTCGGTGTGACCGGACGCGTTGAGCATGAACAAACTACTCGGCAAAGGATGGAAGGGGCCGGGTGAGGTGCAAAAGTGACAAGATTGACCTTGGTCGACCCGCGGCGGTCGTGATAAACCGCCATCCGGGTCGGTCTCGACGGTGCCCGGTCGCGGCCTGAATCGTTCGGTGACGCGGGTCGCCATGACTCGCAATCGGTTCGATCACCTGATTCTGAACCCGACTGCTGGCAGGGTCAACAATCGAAATGGATGAGTTACCAAAACATGGGCGAACGGCTAACCGTTAGCGGGATTGGGCGAGTTCTGCCAACGACCCCTTGCGGCCGGGTTCGTCGCCTCACGGAACGCACTGTCGAGCGTCTCAAGCCACACGCCGGGCTGTCGTCGGCCTTCTCGCGAGTCGTCGTTTCGCTCTTTACCAGTCTCTGTTTGGCCGGCTCGGTGGCGGAGGGACAATTGGTCGATTCGCTCGACGCCTATCCGCCCCGCTGGCAACTGGCGAGTTCGGATTGTGAAGCCATCGTGACCGGGCACGGCAACGACCCTAGCGGAGGTTTGGGAGGCACCGGTTGTGAACGGTTGACGTTGCGGTGTGGCCATGGCACCGAAGCGCTCTTGGAATACCGGATCGAACCGACGCGGGTGATCGACGAGTTGAACGCTACCGTTTACCTCAAGTCGGCTCACACCGGGCAGTCGATCGGGTTTCGGGTGCGGTTCCCGTTCTTGACCGATCCGGCGAGCGGTCGGCCGTTGAGCGTCGTGATCGTGGGCGCGAATTACCGGGAGGCCGGGAGTTGGCAGCGGATCGGGATCGGGGCGATCGCTCAGGCGCTGCGGGTGAAGACTTATGCGCTCCGTCGCGAGTATGGTGGCGACGCCGACTTGAGTAACCCGTTTGTCGATGCGATCGTGATCAACGCCTATGTCGGGCCGGGTGAGAGCACCCTACGGCTCGATCAATTGGTGGTCGATTCGATGGTCGCGGTTACCTCGATGAAGTCGCTCGCCGCTGAAGGGGGGCGTGACGCGGTCACGCGACCGCAGCGCTTCGACACGGCAAAGTTTGGGACGGCGAAATATGACGCCGGGCGACTCGATACGGGGCCGATCGACAGCGGCCCGATCGATGCAGCGACTTCCCCGCGTCCGTCGCGGAGGACAACCACCCGCTCACCGTTTCCCGGTGGGACGATTACCCGTATTTTGCAGCACAACGGTGAGCCACTCGATTGGATTCGCAGCCTCGGGTTCGACGCCGTCCTGTTGAGTCAGCCACCTGACCAAGCGATCCTGAACGCCGCCTCGCGGGCGGGAATCAAGCTTTATGCACCGCCACCTAGCGAACCCGATCGGCGGTCGGATGCCTTGCTCGATCCGCTGGCGGGATATTATCTAGGCACCTCGCTGCCGGCTTCGCGTTTGGCGACGACCGCCGCCGAGGCCGATCGTATCAGTCGTTGGCCCGAGGCTTGGCGTCGTCCGGTGCTGGTCGCGCCCGCCGAGGCGGTCCGCGATTTCGCCGTGTTCAGCGATGCGGTGGTTCACGACATCCCGCCGACGGTGCGGGGGTTGAGTCCGGACGAGGAGGTGGCGGCGATCGCCGCGCGGGTTGACCGGTCTGGACCGACCGCGACGGGCGTGATCGGCATTCAGACCGAAGTACCGGTCAGCCTTCGTCGCCAGCTCGATTCGATCTCCGCTGCGATCGGCGCGCCCCGTGGGAACGACCTGTTCTGGCACGCTCTGTGGTTGCAGGTGGCCCGTTCGCTCGAGTCGACGCCGCGGGCGATTCTGTTTCGGTCGGAATCGTCGTTGACCAGCGGGACCGCTCGTGCCCAACAGCGTTCGCTCGCCCTCAGCTATATCAATCGCTATCTGGAATCGATCGGTGGTCTGGTTGCCGAGGGTGTCGGGGGATCGCCGCTGACCACGTCGGGGCCACCGTTTCGTGGTGGGAGGATCGACTTCCCCGGCGGCCAGTTGTTGGTGTTGACGACCCAGGCGGGGCACCGCGGGCTGACACTCGCCGGCGACGGCGGGACGTTGCGGGTGACGTTGCCACCGGGTGACGCCGGCAAGACGGCCTGGCGATTAACTCACTTTACCGCCGAGCGGGTTGGGATCTCGACGACATCGCAGGGCGTATCGTTGGAGTTGATCTCGCCCGATGTCGTCGAGACGATCGTGCTCTCGAGTGATACATCGATGGGGGGGCGGTTGGCCGGTTCACTCAAAAAACTCGCTACCCGGGCCGCCACCGATCGCTGGCAACTCGGTGACGAGGCGACGACACAGGTTAGCGAAGATTGGCAGGCGGCGACCGTCAGCCGGATCGCGGCCGATTCATCGACCGCTCGTGGGCTGCTCGGTGCCGCCCGTGGATCGTTGCGGGATGCCGAACCGGCGCTCCGTGGCGGTGACCCCGGGGCCGCGTTGCGGATGACTCGCCGCTCCGACGCCTGGATGCTGAAGGCGAGATGGCAATTGCAGTCGGCGCTATCTCCCGATGGCAAACTCGATTCCGCGATCAGTTGTCCGCCGCTGCTGACCGCCGGCGGCTTGCCGGCGCAGATTCTCTGGTGGCCGTTGATGAGCGATGCGGGATGGGGCGATAATTTGCTGGTCGCCGGCTCGCTCGATTCGCCGGAATTACTCGGTGACGCCGGCTGGATCGTCGGGAAACGCCCCGATTCGGCCTGGGTGGCCACGACCGACACGCGGATCGTGACGACGTCTGCCGGTGGTCACTTGTTGGCCAGTGTGGTCACCCCGACCGGACAACCACTCCCCGGTGGATACGAAGGTACGGCGCTTCAGATCCGCAGTCCGTCGATCCGTTGCGGTGAAAAATTACCGCTGCGAATCGACGCCAAGGTCCGCACCCTCGGTTTCGGCGGCCCCGACCAAGGCGTGTTGGTCTATGACAGCATCGGCGGCCCCGAACTCGGCGTGCTCGTGAAGAACGCATCTCAGTGGCAGTCGATCCGGCTCTATCGCCAAACGCCCGCCGAAGCCGAACTGACCGTAATCTTCGAGCTGATCGGGGCCGGCGAGGTCGCCATCGACGAGGTCACCGTACGGACTTGGTCGGCGCGGGCAGCCGAGCCGATCCCGATGCGGCAGCTTGATCGCGACCAGGTCAGCCGGTAGCCGCTACCCGATAACGCAACGGCGCAAGCCGTGCGGCCCGCTACCCGATAACGCAACGGCGCAAGCCGTG